>CAYTET010000006.1:0-39062 GCA_964436975.1 uncultured Erysipelotrichaceae bacterium | reverse complement strand
TTTAGCCCGGGCGCTGGTTATCAAGCCCAGTGTCCTGCTGATGGATGAGCCGCTTAGCAATCTGGATGCCAAGCTGCGGGTTGAGATGCGCACGGTCATCAAGCAGATCCAGCACGAAGTCGGCATCACCACCGTTTACGTCACCCATGACCAGGAAGAAGCCATGGCGGTATCCGACCGGATTGCCGTAATGAATCATGGCGACATCCAGCATATCGGCAAGCCGAAGGATATCTATCAGCGGCCGGCCAATCTGTTCGTGGCCAGCTTTATCGGCCGCACCAATCTGCTCAATGCCAAACTTGTCGTCAAGGACGGCCAGGGCAGTGTTGTCTTTGAAGACGGCTATACCGTCGCCATGGATAACATCAAACCCGATCAGCTGCATGACCAGGACATTGTGGTGGCGGTCCGGCCGGAAGAATTTATCATCAACAAAGAAAAAGGCATCAGGGCCAAAGTCGATGATTCGGTCTTTCTGGGCCTGAATACCCATTATTATGTGGAAGCCGAGGCTGTTAAAGCCATTCATACCGAGGACAAGGATGATGACCGTCTGGAAATCATTCAGGAATCCCTGATTGATTCGATTATGCCCAAGGGCGAGGATATCTATCTGCAGATTAAAAAAGAGAAAGTCAATGTTTTCACCGCTGACGGAGCGGTCAATCTGCTGCAGGGCGTGAAAAACGATCTTGACCAGATGGTCAAAAAGGATGCCTGACCATGACAACCCTGAACGTCCAACAGAAGAAGAAAAAACAGCTGGACAGCTGGATGATTGTTTCACTGGTCATTCTGGCGTTCTATCTGCTGTTTATGATTTATCCGCTGTACAAACTGCTGCGGCAGTCGCTTATCTCCGTTGAAACCGGAGCCTTTACCCTGGATAACTTCCGGCTTTTCTTCAATACGCCTTCCTACATGCAGGCTATGGGGAACAGCTTCAAGGTATCCTTTACGGTTACGATTCTGGCTCTGCTGTTCGGCATCCCGCTGGCATATTTTATGACCTGCTACAAAATCAAGGGCGACGGTGTCCTGCGGGTGTTCATCATCCTGTGCTCCATGTCAGCGCCCTTCATCGGTGCTTATGCCTGGATCATGCTGCTGGGCAATAACGGCATTGTAACCAATCTGATTAAGACAATCACCGGGATTAAGATCGGGTCGATATACGGCTTTGCCGGCATGACGCTGGTCATGGCGACAAACCTGTTTACCATGGTCTTCCTCTATGTTTCCGGCGCTTTGAAGAACATTGACAACAGTCTGCTGGAAGCCAGCGCCAATTTAGGGGTAACGGGACTGAAGCGCTTCTTTAAGGTTGTCATTCCCCTGTGCATGCCGACCATTCTGGCAGCCGCGCTGCTGGTCTTCATGCGGGCCTTTGCTGATTTTGGCACCCCTTTGATGATCGGTCTGAACTACAAGACCTTCCCGGTGCTTATCTATGAGCAGTTTGTCGGCGAGGTTTCCACCAACAAGAGTTTTGCGGCGGCCTTAAGCATTATCGCCATTCTGGTTACACTGGTCTTCTTCCTGCTGCAGAAGTGGCTGAACTCCAAATTTACGTTTACCATGAATGCGCTTCATTCCATCGAGCAGAAAAAAGCCCGTCCGCTTCCTTCTTTCTTCATGCATCTTTACTGCTATCTGCTGATCGCCATTTCCTTTGCGCCGCAGGTCTATGTCATCTATTCGTCTTTCCGCAAGACCCGGGGCAAAAGCTTTATATCAGGCTATTCCCTTAACAGCTATGCCGTAGCCCTGAAGCGCTATGCCAATGCGATTCCCAATACCTTCAAGATCGGCCTGCTGGCCCTGGCTATCGTTATTCTGATATCAATACTGACGGCTTATCTGGTCGTGCGCAGAAGGAATACCCTTAATTCGACGATCGACATTCTGACCATGATTCCCTATATCATACCGGGATCGGTGGTCGGCATTGCCCTGATCATCGCCTTCAACTCGGGCTTTCTGGTGCTGACCGGAACTTCGATGATAATGATCATCGCCCTTATCATAAGGCGGTCACCCTATACCATCCGTTCGTCAGTGGCTATTCTGCAGCAGATTCCTGTCACCATTGAGGAAGCCTCCATTTCCCTGGGCGCCTCCAAAGGCAAGACTTTCTTCAAGATCACTCTGCCGATGATGATGAACGGCGTTGTCTCCGGAGCTATCCTGAGCTGGGTCTCCATCATTACCGAACTGTCAACGGCCATCTATCTGTATACCAACAAGTCGATGACGATGACCGTGGCTATCTATGTCTTCGTCTCCCGCGGCAGCGACGGCTATGCCGCCGCCATGGCCTCTATTCTGACGCTGACGACGATTATTTCCCTGCTTGTCTATAATGCGATTGCCAAAAAGTCGAATACCAATATGATGGTCTGACGATGAATTCAAACCTGAAGAACATCATTTCGGCGCTGGCTGTTGTCGTATTCTGCATTGCCGCCTACTTCAGCTGGAAGGTTTCCAATGTCCGGTTTGTCTATCTGGTTATTCTGTGCCTGTTTGAAATAGTGCTCAGCATTGCCTATATGCTGTTTAATCGGAATAAATTAACCAAAAGCCAGGCCAAAGCCGAACTGTTCGGCATTGCGGCTTATAGCCTTATCGCCATCATTATTACAATTCTCTATATTATCTGATCATAAGGGGACAGCGCCGCAGGGGGCTGTCCCTTATTGCGGCTTTGTAGACCGGCTGTGGCCGCAGGCTGCTGTCAATAACCCGTAAAGGAGACTGTCATGCGTGTAACCGCCATTGATTTTGAAACCGCCAACAGCGACTGTCACAGCGCCTGCTCTATCGGCTACTGCACCATGGACACGGGTGAGCTGACGGTTCAGGGCGAACTGCTGATCAAGCCGGCCGGCCGCTACGGCTCTTTTTCTTATTTCAACACCGCCGTCAATCATATTACCGCGGATATGGTGGCTGACCAGCCGGAATGGCCGGCTGTCTACAGCCGGATTGCCCCGGTCTTTGATAATGCCGTTGTGCTGGCCCATAATGCTTCCTTTGACATGCACGTTCTGGCGGCCATCAATACCTGGTATAAGATCGACCAGCCGGATTTTCTTTATCTGGACACGGTGCAGATTGCCCGTTTCATGTATCCCTTTCTGGCTAATGCCAAGCTCAACACGGTCTGCGCCTATCTGCAGATGGATCTGCAGCATCACCAGGCCGGCAGCGATGCTCTGGGCTGCCTGGAAATAGTCAATGATCTGATGGGCCAGTATGACTGCTATGATATTGAACAGCTCATGCAGCTGACCGGTCTGATACCGCACCGCTACAGCCAGCTGAACCGGCCGGCCCGGTCCCGCCGCCGCGGCCGCCAATGAAAGAATTTTCAGGGCTATTTCTGAAAAATGTTTGCCAGATGTGAAAGGATGACATATAATAAAATGACTGTATGAAACTGGAGGGCGTCATTGACATGGAGTTTGAGAATAACGCGTATTTCTGGCAGAAGATTGACACCCTGTTCTTATCGGGCGATCTGGTAATTGAAAGACCTAAGGGCAGCAGCCATCCACTATACGCCAACATGGTTTATCCGGTTGACTACGGCTATCTGAAGGGACTGACCGCCGCTGATTTTGAGCGTGTCGATGTGTTCTGCGGCAGCGGCAGCCGGAGCGAAGTTTCCGGCATAGTTGTCTGCGCTGATATTCTGAAGAAAGATCTGGCCGTCAAATTTATTGTCGGCTGTTCGGCTGATGAAGAAAACGAAGTTTTGGAAATGCTCAACCAGACCGATTTCCAGAAATGTGTGGTTATGCACCGCGGCCATGATATTCCTTCCTGGGCCGTTTCCAACTGATACAGCCTGTCAAAGCATCCCGGAGATGCTTTTTTTCTAGGCGCATAAAAAATCTCTGCCGATGTCCGTTATCATCAGCAGAGATTCTTTTTTAAAACATTATTCAAGAAAGGAAAGGGGGATAAAGTGTAAGCTATCTCTAACTTACAAGAACAATATACTGTTACTAATACGCAGAATTATCTGTATTCGGTGTGAAATAATGTGATTGAAAAACAAGGCTGATCAGGGAAAATAAAACCGGAACAAGCGGTTCCGGCTTTAAAGGGGAAAAATATTATACAAAAAAGGGGAAAAAGGGTTTGCCTTCTTTTTAAGAGGCAAGATAAATATAAAAAAACAATAACGCATAATTATCGGCTGGCTGTGTGAAATCATGTGATAGGCGCCGGCATTGCAGAAAGCCGTTATTTTTGTAATAATGAAGACACCCACAGGAGAATGCCGCGCCATGAACGTCTATGATTTCGATGATACGCTCTTTGATCATAATTCCACATCCGGCTTTTATTTTTTTCTTCTGAAAAGAGATCTCAGCCTGCTGCGCTTTCTGCCCCGCCAGCTGGTAGGGTTTATCGGCTACGGACTGCATCTTATCGACATTACCCGGATGAAAAGCTATTTGTACTGCTTTCTGAAAGGCGTAAAAGATCCGGCTGGTAAAGCAGAAGAATTCTGGGATCTGAATATCGGGCATATCCATCACTGGTATAAAGACCGGCAGCGGCCGGATGATCTGGTCATCTCCGGCTCGCCGGAATTCATCGTTAAGCCGGCCTGCGACCGTCTGAAGATCAGCCGGCTGATTGGCAGCGAGGTTGATCCGGCCAGCGGCCGGGTGCTTTCACCCAACTGCAGCGGGGCTAACAAGGTCATCCGTCTTAAGGCCAGCCCTTATCAGGATGGAATTGAAGAATTCTATTCGGATTCCCGCCATGATCAGCCGCTGGCCAGTCTGGCCCGGCAGGCCTGGCTGGTTAAAGGGGAAAAACTGATTCCCTGGCCCTGGGGCCAAAAAGAAGAAAATGAAAAAGAACAATAAACTGAAGACCTTTTTGAACATTGTCATCATGCTGGCTTTTTCGGTCGGGGTCGGCTATTTCTGCCTGTACCGCAATCTGGATGAAGTCAAAAGCAGCATCAGCGGGGCCGACTGGCGCTGGCTGGCGGTCTCAATCATCCTGACGCTGCTTTACCTGTTTTTAGGCGGGGTTGTTCTCAAACTGCTGGCCCAAAACGGCTATCCCAGTTACACTATCTGGCAGGGTTATCTGAACATGCATATCGGAGTCGTTTTCCACAACATTACACCGTCTTCCAGCGGCGGACAGATCATGCAGGTATATATATTCAAAAAGCAGGGCATTGATTATGCCGACAGCACGCTGATTCTGTTTAAGGAGCTGATCATCTACAAAGTGGTGGTGGTAGCCGCCGGTCTTGTTCTGATGGTCTTTCAGCTGCCGAATCTGACCGGAGCGGTCTCATCCATCTGGCTGATGCTGGCCAGCTGTCTGTTTTCGCTGGCGCTGATCGGCGGGCTGATCCTGCTTTTAAAAAGGCCGTCCTTTTACAACTGGGTGATCAGCCGGGGCATAGCGATCGGCTCCAAGATTCATCTGGTCAAAGATCCGGCGAAAGCCAGGGCCGGTCTGCAGCGGTTTGTCGACGAATTCAACCGCAGCGTGACGGACATTAAAGCCAACCGGAAACTGTATCTGAAGATCCTGCTTTATAATATCGCCAGGGTCATCTGCTATTACGCAACACCGATTGCCTGCATGGCGGCCCTGCATATTCCCATTCCTTTTTCCCAGTGGCTGCTGGTTATAACCCTGGCGGCCATGGTTGACAACATTGCCATGTACATGCCGACTCCGGGGGGCAGCGGCGGAATGGAAGCCGCCTTTGTGCTGATGTTCTCCCTGATTCTTACCGCCGGCCAGGCGGGCAGTGTGATGCTGTTCTGGCGGCTGAGCAGTTTCTATTTTACGATTCTGTCCGGACTTATACTGTTTATCGGGTTTGATATTATGGTTCAGCATCGAAAGGATGGCGGCGCAGATGAAAACAGGACCGACCGGCTTGACCGAGGTACAAAAGATTAGCATTGGCGCCGACTGCGTCACTATTGTGACGGCCCAGCGCCGGTATACCATTGCGGCTGATGACTTTCTGGACCAGCCGGTGGCGGCCGGCCAGAGTCTGACGGAAGGCCAGCTGCAGACTCTGCAGGAACTGGACTGCTATGCCGCGGCCTGGAAACGGACGATGCGCAAACTGACCGCCGGTGACCGTTCCGTATATGAAATAAAACAGCTGCTCGGCCAGATTGAAGGGCTGAGCCAAGCCCAGCAGAATAAAATAATCCAGCGCTGCAAAAAAGCCGGCTATCTGGATGATGCCCGGCTGATCGACAGCTATCTGGGCCAGATTGGGCAAAGACATCTCGGGCCGCTGAAATGCCGCCAGGCTTTAAAAAAGCGCGGGCTGCCTTTTGAACTGGTTGACAGCAAGGTTGACCAGATCGACGATCAGGTTTTTATTCAGGCCGGTCTGGCGGCCGGCCAGCGCTGCCTTGATTCACTGAAAGGCTGTTCCAGTCTGGCCCGCCGGCAGAAAACCGCGGCTAAACTGTACGCTTTGGGTTTTGACCGCCAACTTAGCAATGACATAATCAGCCGTTTGGATTATGATAATAATGCCGAATGTGAGAGCGCCAATCTGCAGAAAGCTTACCAGAAGGCCTATCAGCGCTACAGCCGCCGCCATGACGGCTATAAACTGCAGCAGGACATCTACCGCTGCCTTTTGGCCGCCGGCTACAGCCGGTCTGATATTGCCGCCATAATAAACGAAAGCAGGAACGAAGATGACTGATATCCAACCCAACATGTTTGATGTAATGAATGAAGAGCAGCCGGCCATTGCCTCCCTGAAGGCCGACACCCGCATTGACCTGCCCTTGTTTGTGGCCAGCGTCACTCCCGGCGTCACCCAGCAGGGCAAGCCCTATCTCAACCTGCAGTTTCGGGATGAGACCGGCACCATCGGAGCCAAGCTGTGGGATGTCAATGACAGCCAGCGCCAGATTCTGAAAGCCAACACGGTTGTGCAGATCAAGGCCGAAGTGCTTAATTACCGCGACAAGCTGCAGCTTAAGGTGATGCAGGCGGCCGCTATTGATGACCAGTCCAAATTTGATCTGAGCCGCTTTATGCTGAAGGGACCGCGGAGCATCGATGAACTGCGAACCAAGATCAGCGAAGCCATTGAAGGAATTGACAACTTTGAAATCAAGGCGGTTGTTGCCGCTGTCTATAAAAAATACGACCAGCCGATCTACCAGGTGCCGGCGGCAGCCAAGAATCATCATGAATACCACGGCGGTCTGGCTACCCATGTGGTGGAGATGCTGGAGATTGCCGGCCCGCTGTGCGCCATTTATCCGCAGCTGGACAAAGACATGCTGACCGGCGGCATTCTGCTGCACGACATCGGCAAGGTGCTGGAACTGACCGGCAGTGCCGCCACTGAATATACCAACGAGGGGAATCTGCTGGGTCATATTTCCATCTCCCAGGCTATTGTCACCGAAACCGCGGTGGCCCTGCAGATGGATCCGGACAGTGAAACCATGGTGCTGCTGCGCCATATGATCTTAAGCCATCACGGCAGCTATGAGTTTGGCTCGCCGGTTCTGCCGATGACCCGGGAGGCCGAGGCCCTGCACTTTATTGATGACTTTGATGCCAAGATGGTGATGTTTGACAAGGCTTTGAAAACAACCGCCGCCGGCCAGTTTTCCGACCGCATATTTGCCCTGGACAACCGGCGCATCTACAAGCCTGAACAATAAAGCATTTTTATGTTTTACCGGCAGGTGAAAGGATTGAGAAAATGAAAGTAATTATGGCCGCTGATATGGCTGAACTGATGGCCGGCTGTCCGCAGCCGGCGCAGCTGGCCGATAAGCAGGCTTTGGTTTTGACTGAACATGTTATGGCCGCCGGGCCGGCGGCCGTTTTAATAATGGCCGGACCGTCTGCCAACGGCACTGTCGGCTGCCGGCTGGCTTTTAGGCTGGCCCAAAAGGGCATCCGAGTAACGGTGGCGGCCGCTGACAAAAGAAATACCGGCCGGCTTAAAAAAGGCGGTATTGTTGTGGTCAGCACGGCGGACGAAATTGCCCAGGCGCTATCCGCCAATGAAACGGTTATCGACTGTCTGTACGGCTGTGAACTGACCAGGCCCATCCGGCCGCCTTATGCCGGCTGGATTGATCAGCTCAACGGTGCTGCCGGCCGCCATCATGTCATTTCGGCCGATATCCCCAGCGGGATCAATGGTGACAGCGGCACTCTTTTTGGTGCGGCGGTCAAAGCCGATGTAACAGTGGCCATGCAGTGGCCCAAGGCCGGCTGCTACCGGTATCCGGCCGCCGCCTACTGCGGCACTATCATCACCGCTTCCATTGGCCTGAAGGACAATCACTCCGCGGGGCTGGTTTCAATCAATGATGATACCTCCATCCGCCGCTGTCTGCCGGTGCGCCAGGCTGATTCCCATAAGGGCAGCTATGGCAAAGTCCTGCTGATAGCCGGCCATGATGGCACTACCGGGGCCTGCCTGATGTGCGCCGAGGCTATTTTACGAAGCGGGGCCGGCCTGCTGACGGTAATGTCGTATCCTGAAGTCATCGAACTGGTCCGGGACCGGCTGTGGGAAGCCATGACGGTCGTCATGGATGAAAACCCGGGCGCTGGTCTGGCTGCGGCGGTGGATTTTGACCGCTTTGATCTGATCGTCATCGGTCCGGGTCTGGGCCGCAATGAAAAGACGGCCCAGCTGACGGAGCAGGTATTGAAGACAGCCAAGCCGTGTGTCGCGGATGCCGATGCACTGTTTTATCTGCCGCGCTTTCTTGATATTGTCAAAAAGAGACGCTGTCTGACGGTTATTACGCCCCATCAGGCTGAATATGACCGGATTTTTTCCTACCGGCCGCAGACCGCTATTGCCGACCTGGCCCGTATCAGCCGGCAGTATCCGTCTTTAGTCATCGTATTAAAAGGTCCGTATACCCTGATTGGACATAAGGGCCGCCTTGTCATCAACACCACCGGCTGCAATGCCCTGGCTAAAGGGGGCAGCGGCGATGTTCTGACGGGTATTGTGGCCGGCTTTATGGCCGCCCGTCCGGTCGTAGATTCCGTTATTGCGGCGGTCTATGTTCATTCCAAAGCCGCCGATTACTGGGTGAAGCAGCACAGCGGATACAGTCTGCTGGCTACCGATCTGATTAAACAGGCCGACCGGGTCCTGTTTGATCTGAGCCGATGATAACAATTCAGGGCGCCATTGCGGTCAAGGCGGCTTTAGCCAGCCGCTACCGGACCGTCAGTGAGATAATAATCGCCAAAGATAAAACCAGCCATGATATCGACTATCTGCTCAAACAGGCCAAGACCAGCCATGTTTCCGTGCGCTTTGCCGACAATGCGGCTATTGATGAACTGACTGAAAGCCATACCCACGGCGGCATTGCCGCCACCGTCAGCAGCCGCCGGCTGCAGGCGATAACCAGCCTGCTGACAGCCGACAGACCGTTTCTGGCTTTAGTGCAGGGGGTAGAGGACAGTTATAATCTGGGCTACATAATCCGCACGCTGTACGCCTTCGGCTGCACCGGCCTGCTGCTTAACCAGCGGAGCTGGGATTTTGAGGATGCCACCCTGATCCGGTCTTCCGCCGGAGCCAGTGAACTTATGCCGATCCACATGATCAGCCAGATGGATGTCGATCTGGGCATTCTGAAGGCTAACGGTGTTAAAATAGTAAGTGCCTGCCGGACGGCGGGCTCACACAGCCTCTATCAGACCGATCTGACCAACAGAACCGGGTTGGCTATGGCCATCGGCGGACCGCTGAGGGGACTGAGCCAGCCGGTCATTGCCGGCAGCGACATGCTGGTTTACATACCGTATGCTTCCGAATTCAGACCGGCGCTTAATGCCGCCAGTGCCGCCGCAGTAATGGCGGCTGAGATTTTCAGACAGAACCAGATAAAAGAAAGCGGGGAGCCGAAATGATGCAGCAGACATTTTACATGAATAACCGGACCGCCATCATCAACTTTTCAGCAGCTTACTACAATGATGCTGAGCAGCTTTTGTCCAGCGAGGGATTCAGTGAATTTCTGTCCCGCTATCTGAAAGATCTGGCCGTCCGGGATATCAGTCTTTTCACCTGGATCACCCACGGCCGGGAACTGGATGCCATGATCAAGGATATGGTCCGGCTGACCAAGCAGCTGATGATCATGGATGTCGGCGATATTCTTGACCCGCTGGTTGACCAGCTCAACCGGATGCGGGCGCTGTTTGTGGTTGAAGACGCCTACAACTACTGGCGGGAGAAACAGCGTTTCTCCATTATCAATCCTTCCACTTCAACATCGCTGGCTTTTAACAGCTTTATTGATGCGGATACCCGCTATAACCAGATGATCATCCAGATTTACCGGACCTGTGAGCGCAAGCTGCAGGGCCGCAGCAACAATGTCTACCGTCAGCTGCAGGCCGGCACCAATGCCAGCATGGTCATGCTGAATTACCGCTGGCCCGTTCCGGCCGGCTATCAGGCCCTTAAGGGCATTCCTTTCATCAACACCATCATGCTGCGGACGCCTCTGATGCTCCATCCGCTTTCCAATAAAAGAGAAGGCTTTTTCACTGCCCGCACCACCAATCCGGTCAAAGATGCCTCCTTAAGCCAGCAGGAGTGGTTCTGCTATCCGGCTAAAGTCGGCGGCCTGCTGTGCTACCTGTTCTTCCACCGTGACTATATGGCTTCGGTATGCGCCCTGGCCAATCTGTTTGAACTGGCGGCAGACAGTGAATGCATCAAGCACAAGCCTGATCTGATCTGCCTTTTCGGCAATCCGGATGATAAAAACGAATGCACCTACTTCTATGACCAGGAAAATGACATCTGGGTCGGCTCGGTGTCCTACCGGCCGCAGATTGAATATTTCGGCTATCTTAAAAAAATGATGCTGACGCTGCATAACCTGGCCCGCATGCAGAAGGGCTGGCTGCCGATTCACGGCTCCATGGTTGATATCTACCTCAAAAACGGCCGCCATAAGAATGTCATAATGATCGGCGACTCCGGAGCCGGCAAAAGTGAAACGATTGAGGCGCTGCGCAAGATCTCCGCTGATACTTTCGGCCCGGGCCAGATAACCCGGATGGATATCGTCTTTGATGACATGGGAAGTCTGCACCGCATCGGCAGCCGGGTAGTGGCCCAGGGCACGGAAACCGGCGCCTTTATCCGGCTGGACGATCTGGACAAGAAATCGACTTTCCGGGATATGGAAAGAACGGTCTTCATGAATCCGGAATCAGCCGTCAATGCCCGGCTGGTGGTGCCGGTCAGCTCCTACCAGCTGATTACCGATGACCATCCGGTCGATATGGTGCTGTATGCCAACAATTATGACCATGCCACCGGCCTGATGCGGTTTGAGACCTTTGAGCAGGCCCGGGAAGTCTTCATATCCGGCCGGCGGATGGCCAAGGGAACCACCCAGGAAGTGGGTATGACCCAGACTTATTTTGCCAACCCGTTCGGACCGATGCAGCAGCAGCAGCAGTGCGATGCTATCTTTGACGACATCTTCAAGACTTTGTTTGCCAATGACGTCTATGTCGGTCAGATCTACACCAATTTAGGCCTGGCTGACAAGAGCGGCCTGCTTGAATCAGCCGGCCAGCTGTACCAGGCAATAAAGGGGGACGATGAAAAATGAGTGAACGGACAATAATCTACAATGCCGCCATTTATCCTGACGGCCGGCATAAAATCGATGACGGGATGCTGATTGCCGAAAACGGCCGGGTCAAAGCCCTGAAAAAAGACAGTGCCGGTGTCGATCAGCTGACCGGCCGCAAGATAAATGCCCGCCGGCTGGCTTTGCTGCCAGGGTACATCGACGTTCACGTCCATGGCGGCTTTGGCGATGAGTTTATGAAGCCTTCCGATGCCGTTTTGCAGCGGTACAGCGAGCAGATTGTCAGCACCGGGACAACGGCTTTTTATACTTCCCTGGTCTGCGCCAGCGTCAGCCAGCTCACCTCAATAATGAAAACCTATGCTTCCATCCAGGCCCCGACCGGGGCCCACTGGCTGGGCATTCACATGGAAGGCCCGTTTCTGTCCAAGCAGTATAAAGCCGTTATGCAGGCCCGCAATATCCGCCAGCCGTCTTTGGAAGAATTCAGACAGCTGCAGCAGGCGGCCGCCGGCCGGCTGCAGTATATGACCATTGCCCCGGAATTGGAAGGGGCTATTGATGTAATTGACTGCGGAATGCGCAGCGGTGTGGGTATGATGCTGGGCCACAGTGCCGCCAGCTGCCGGCAGGCCGAAGCCGGTCTGCACGCCGGAGCGCTGGGCTTTACCCATTTCTATAACGCCATGAGCCAGCACGAGCACCGGATTCCGGGAATGGTTACCGCCGGTCTGGCCAGCAAGACGGCTCTGTGCGAACTGATCAGTGACGGTTATCATGTTGACTGCGATGTCATCCGGGCAACACTGAACTGTCTGGGCAGCGGCCGGCTGGCCCTGATAACGGACGGAACCCTGATGCAGGGGCTGCCGGATGGCACTTATCCTTTTTCCGGCTATGACGTCATCAAGAAAGACGGCACGGCGCGGCTGGCCAACGGCCGGCTGGCCGGAAGTGTCGCCGGCATGAACCAGATATGCAGCCGGATGAAAGAGATTACCGGCTGCTCGCTCAATGACATTGTGCAGATGGCCTGTGTCAATCCGGCGGCATTAGCCCGCATCGGTCAGAAAAAAGGCAAACTTCTGCGCGGTTTTGACGCAGATATGATATTATTGAATCAGAAAATGGAAGTAGAAAAAACTTTCATAATGGGACAGCAGGTATATACGCGCTGACCGGTTCTAAAGGAGGCCGATCAGATGAAGATCTTTTTGGAGTTGATTCCAGACATTTTAGGTCTGATCATCGGCACCGGTTTTTTGGTGTATCTGGGCAGTGATGTCATCCTGACCAAGCCTAATAAGGCGGTCAGCATTGCGGTCATCATCATTTTCCTGTTAGCGGGCATATGCCAGAGCCTGTTTAAGATGCGGGATTATATTCCGTATAATCTGGCGGTAATCAGCTACACCGTTGTTCTGGTGGCCATTCCGCTGAGTGCCGTCGGCATTACGATGCTGTTCAACGAATTTTTCTTTAAGAGCGTTACCGCCCATGTTCTGGTGCTGGTGATAGTTGTTGTCATAATTGCGGATGTCATGATGGGCCGGATGTTTTCTTACCGGCCTTATTTTACTTTTACGCTGCTGACGGATGCCCGGCTCTATTCGCTGGCCTGCAGCGGCATTATCGCTGCCATGGCGGTGCTGAATGTGGCGGATATCCAGAAAACGGTAACCAGCCAGAAGGCGCTGCTGACGGCAATGTATGTGACGGCGATGATTCTGTGCATCATCATGGCCCTCATTCCCAATCAGTACAGTCTGTGGCCGGCCCTGACCGTCGTCACCATGTTCCATTATGTCTTTCTGGCCCAGCTGCAGTTTGTCACCGACAATCTGACCGGGGTAATGAATGCCAATGCCTTCAGCCGGATGATCTATGATTTCCAGCCGACGGCCCGCACCGGAATTGCCCTTGTCCAGCTGACCCGGCTCAACGAGTATAACCAGGAATTCGGCCGGCGCAAAGGCGATACCTGTCTGCAGCGGGTCGGCCGCCAGCTGACCGTAAGCTTTGCCGGCAGAGGAAAAGTGTTCAGGCTCAACGGCTCCCAGTTCTGTGTCATCTGTCCGCAGACGGACAAGGATGAACTGCAGAACATGCTGTCGGAAGCCTGCCGCCAGCTGCACCGCCAGCTGTCCCAGTATGAAAACAAACTGGGGCTGACCAGCGGATATACCCTGTTCGAATCTAAGGACGTCCGGCTGACGGCAACGCTGAACCGGGCGGAAAAAACCATCGGATAAATAATTAATTATAGAAGAAAGCCGCCGGGCCGCTTCGGCCCGCCGGCGGAGAAAGATAATATGTTTAAAAAGGGGCCCGGCCGGCCCTTTTCTGATGGGCCGGCGGATAGGCCTTTTCTGCAACAGAAAAATGACTGTTTACAACAGCATCAGTCTGCCGCCGGCCGACCGCTGTTATAATCACAATGTCGGTGCATCGGCCCGGTTGGGCGCCGAGGCCGGCTAAAGAAAAAAATATAGCAGTAGCTTATCACAGAGCCGGACGTTTTACGCAGAGCCTGCCGCAGCAATGCCGCAGGCTTTTTATCTGTGAGGGTGCACATTACCGCTGGCTGGGGAAAACCGGCAAGCGGCTTGAAAGGGGAGAAGAAGATGAGAAAGAATTTTCGCAGGATGGCCGCAGTCATGCTGGCTGCCGCCGTGTTTATGGTTTCTCTGACCCAGACGGCCTATGCGGCTCCGGCCCAGGGACTGACCGAGGTTAAAATTCCCGCTGATAAAACGGCGAAGTCGCTCGGCAATGATGAATACCAGATCAAATTTACCATTCCGGGCGAAGCGACGGCTGTCAAGCCGGTTCTGGATGTGGTTTTTGTCCTTGACCGCTCCAGCACAGCAGATGCTGATTTCAAGACCAGTCTTGTCGGCATGCTGGAGGCCCTTGCCGGCAATACCGATGAGGTAATATACAAGATAGGTATTGTGACATTCGATCAGTATGTCACTAATCTGTCCAATGGTCTGGTAAGCACCGAAGATAAAGAGGCCTATGCCAAACTGATTGCCGATATAAATGCCATCACCGAAGGCTCCGGCACTAACCTGCAGGGAGGGGTCATGCTTGGCCGCTCACTTCTGGACAATGACAAAGAGATAGCGGCTTCAAACAAATATTTCATCCTGCTGTCTGACCTGCGCGGCTATCTGTTTACCCGTACGGCCGGCGGGGAGCTGGCCAAGTTATACAGGGTATCCGGAAGTGGCACTGTTGACGCCCCCTGGGTCTATGACGGCTTAGCCCGCTACGGCAATATTGCCGCCGGGACATACACCGTTGCCAGCATCGATGACCTGATCCGCAAAATGATTATTCCGGTCTCCGGAAAGACGGTTGAAAATGCGGCCTGGCTGACGGCGCTGGATGATACCGGTTCGATATTTACGGACAACACTTCTGCCGAAGCAGCGGTGGCCGCCGGCACGGCGCTTATTCCGTCAGCGCAGACTGATACCATACCCACATCTTTTGATAAAGAGATATATCTGGTCGGCAATGACTGGCTGGATATGAAGACAGCCGGATACAATGAATACCTGCTTTATTCACCATAACATGGCTCAGTCGATAATCACGGCAGTCTTTTCAAGTCATTCAGTGAATGGTTTGAGAAGTACATCGGGCCAAAGTATGCGGCCGATTCAACAGCTGTCGGCAAATCGCTGGCTTCCATTACCAGTGACATCATCAATGCGGTTCAGAAAGGAACCCTGACCGATCAGATTAATACGACTTATTTTACCTTTGTTGACGGCTCGTTTGAGTTGAGTTATGGCGGAACCAAGCTGACCGCCACTCCGCTTGATGACGGCAGCACCGGGTACGGAACGCCAGAGGAAGGTGTCTATCCGTTTGTGGCTGCGGTAAATGCCGGCAAAGACACTGTGACGCTGCAAATTAATAAACCGGTCGATGTCGGCAACAAGCTGGAGTTCACCTTCATCCAGAAGTACATTACCGGATCACTTGTCAACGGCGGCACTATCGCCACCAATAAAGAGGCCTACCTGGAGTATATGAACACCTCGGAGTTTATTGCTGATCCGACGGCCTACAAGAGATACATGACCTTTGAATCCCCAAAGGTCAAGATTCGGTCCAAATATCCCGATACCGGCGACAGTAGCATTCTTCTCTATGCGGTGCTAATGGCCGCCGGAGCAGCCGGCCTGATTATTCTGCCAAAAAAGAAAGATCCGGAATAGAAAGGACTTTCAGTCTGTGACATTATCGTTTATGGACTGCCGGGCGACAAAGCCTGAATAAGATATAACAAAAAAAGCGGATTGCATCACATGGATGCCGTCCGCTTTTTACAATGACGGACCGGGCTGTCAGCCGGCCGATCACATAAGTTCATGGTCGATATAGGTCAAAGGCAGATCGCCGATTTCCTTTTCGCATAAGTCCAAAGGGCCGGTCAGCAGCAGGTCGGTCGGCAGATGGGCATCATAGCCGATTATCACTTTGACGGGATACTGGGCGGCAATCTGCCAGAAGAGACGGTGGGGATACTTGCAGAAAGTTCCCTGCTTGTATACAACCGGGCTGTCTTTGCGCAGCCTGGTCAGGTTTATCTCCAGCGGAATATGGGCTGCTGCGGCCTTGGCGCAGATGCGGTGGCTTATTTCAACACAGGTCTGGTCAAAGTCCCGCCGTCCGGCGCAGAAGCAGTCGGGATGAGCGACATACAGAAACAGACCGGTATCGATGCCGTCTTCAACCAGCTGGCAGTAGCGCCGGGCCATCTCGTCGTTATTGAAGACAAAGAAGTCATAATCACTGGCCATGGTGCTGGTATGCTGGCCCAGAATGACATAATCCGATACGGCCCGCAGGGCCTTCATTTCTTCAAGATAGTCGGGAAAGTATTCAAGTTCAAAACCGATCTTAATGCGGATCTTATCAGCATATTTCTGCTGCAGCGAATGAAGTGAACTGAGATAGCCTTCCAGCTGGCTGTAGTTCATCCGGTCAGTGGGAAAGGAAAGATTTTTGTAGGGTCCGTGGTCGGAAAAGCCAATGGTTTCAAATCCGGCGTCAATGGCGGCCTGGACAAACTGCTCGTCGCTGCCTTTGGCATGGCCGCAGCGGCTGGTATGGGTATGATAGTTGAAAGACTGGCGCATAGTTGGGACTCCTGACTGCGATTGGCGCATTTTTTATATTATGAGCGCCGCCCAAGCTGATGTAAAGAACTGTTTGGTCTGTTGGACGGTGCGTATGGTAGAATAGGGATACACAGAAGGGGGCTGGTCTAAATGAGCCTGCTGATTATTTCAGGGATAAGCGGATCCGGCAAAAGCCAGGTTTCCAACGCGCTGGAAGATTTAGGCTATTTCTGCATTGATAATCTGCCGCCGCAGATGCTGACCCCGGTGGCCAAGCTGAGTCAGGATGATTCGGTGGCCCGCGATCTGTGCGTTGTCATTGATGCGCGCAGCCAGAATATGTTTCAGACCTTCAAGACGGAATTTGCCCGGCTGCGGGCCGATCATATCGACTGCAAACTTGTTTTCATCAGCTGTGAGAAAGACACGATTCTGGATCGCTACAAGCAGACGCGCCGCAGCCATCCGCTGATGGTTTCAAATCCGCAGCTGTCTTTGACGGATGCCATTGATGCTGATTATGAAATGTGCCGGCCGGTGATGGCGCTGGCTGATTATGTCATCGATACAACCCACCTGTCCATCCAGCAGCTTAAGCGGCTGGTCACCGACACTTTCAAGCAGTCCGATTACCAGGGGCTTACCATCAAGCTGATCTCTTTTGGCTACCGCAACGGCATACCGGCCGATGCGGATCTGGTGCTGGATGTGCGCTGCATGCCCAACCCGTACTATGTGGCCGAACTGAAGCAGCTCAGCGGCCTGGACCAGGCGGTTTACGATTATGTCTTTTCCTTTGCCCAGGCCCGGACACTGGCCGACAAATATATTGATCTGGTGGAATATGCCCTGCCGTTTTATGTTGAAGAGGGCAAGGCGGAACTGGACATAGCCATCGGCTGCACCAGCGGTCATCACCGCTCCGTCGCCTTTGTACGCAACTTTGAAGCGCGGCTGCAGCACAATGACTGCAATGTGGTGGTGATCCACCGTGATATCCAGCAGCCTTACTGAGATAAGCCGGCAAAATAAAAAGGGCTCAGCGCCCCAACACTATAATTATATCAGAAATAACAAGGAAAGAATAGAATGTTATTATCTGGCGCAATCTGCCATTATATGGGTGAAGAAAGGGCAGCTGCAAAGCTGATGGTACATACCGATGGACAGTCTGGAAGTGCACTGTGTTGCGGCAGGGTCCCGCGCTGCCAAAATCTTGAAAGCTTGATTCATCGCTGATCATTGATACCTATCAACAGAAATAAAAAAAGATTTTGCGGATGATTGCCTAAGCTGTCAGGCATTGCGATTTGCATAAAGAATTCCGCGGGATATTGGAATAGTCTAAAGAATTGGATGCATGGATTCGTAGGCATGTCTTATAGTGAAAAGTGATTGTGAGAATACGGCATAAATCTGTTTATAGCCGCACGCCACCGTCAATAGCAGTCCGACGATTCATGTTGAGCAACATCTTACGTATATTTACATAGCAAGTGTTTAAAGGCATTGATTCGTATGGCAGACGCATTGAAGAAAAGAATCCGGCGTGCGGCTAGCTTTATTGAATAATTTGTGCCTGTGATATTAATGGTATGTTATAGCGGAGGCAGGCTGAAAGAAAGGCCGAAAAACATCGTAAAGACTCATCATCAGCATAGCCTGCCCGTATGAGAAGTTGTTCTTTATCTAAATATCATAATTGGCGGGAAGCGTTTGGGCTTCCCGCTTTTTAACTGTCTACTGCACGTCGATGGTCAGATACTGGCTGAGCAGGTTAAGATCGATGTCAATGTAAATGGTCCGGTATTCTTTCATGATGACTTTGCCGGTCTTGGAGCCGGGGATTTTCTTCAGGTTGCGCACCAGGGTGTAGTCCACCGGAATGGAAGAGGACTGGCGGGCCCTGGACCAGTAGGCGGCCAGCATGGCGCCAAAGCGGATCTGGGCCTCATCGGGAGAAGGGGTGGTCATGATGACATGGCTGCCGTGGACATCCTTGACATGAAACCAGGTGTCATTGCGGCCGGCTTTATGAAAGGTCAGATATTCGTTCTGCAGATTGTTTTTGCCGACATACACTTTCAGCCCCTGGAAATCAAGAGTTAAAAAGTGGGGCTCGGTGGCCTTCTTTTTGCGCTGGCGCTGCTGGCGGGCATGCAGATAGCCATTGGCTTCCAGCTCTTGGCGGATTTCCACCGCATCATTAAAGTCGGCCAGCGCCAGCTGGTCTTCCAGCTGCTGGAAGTAGTGCAGTTCATCGCTGGCCAGTTCAATCTGCTCACCGATAAACTTGCGGCCGTTGATGCCCTTGCGGTAGCGCTGGTAGCATTTCTGGGCATTGGCGCGGTAATCCAGTTTGGGATCCGTGGGCACATCAACCGTCTGCTGCTGATAGTCAGTCAGAAGGATGTGGCTGACGCCCTTGGTGGCGGCGCCGGGATTGGCATACAGAACATCGCCATACTGGCGCCATTTATCACAGTCATTGGCCTGGTTTAATGAGTCCTGCAGCTTGTCAAGCTTGTTCTGCAGCTTCTTGCTCTCCTTGCGGGTGAATTTGAAAAGATCGCCGGTCTGCTGGCGGATCCGGTCCCGCTGCTCCTTGACAAAATATAAATGGTCCAGACCCTCGTTTATGTCCATTTCGACCGGGACAGCGTCAAACTGGGTCAGCGGCAGGCAATGGAAAAAGTCTTCATCTTTAACCGTGCTGATATAGACCTTGTCCGACTGGGCGATAGCCGCCATGATGCCGGCAAAGCTCTGCCCGTTTTTCATCCGGAAGGTGATCTCGTTGGCCAGCAGCGGGGAAAAGCCGATAAACTGGGCGGTCAGATCCTGGCTAAGATCGGCCGACCGGGCGGTAAACGGGTCGATTTTGTCCGGCTGGCCGTCGGTAACGACAAAAGCCGCGCCGGGCTGGATGGTGCGGCGGGTGTTTTCAAAGGGCGGGATCCGCTTGAGAGCGTCGATAATCCGGCCCTGGCTGACCAGAATCAGATTGGCATATTTGCCCATCAGCTCGACATACAGTTCAATGGTGATGCGGTCGCCCAGCTCGTTGCGGGTGGCAACGCTGATGGAAAGATAGCGGTCCAGGCCGGCCTGGACAATGGAAGTGATGGTGCCGCCTTCCAAATATTTGCGCAGCAGCATGATAAACATGGAAGGATCGGGCCGGGTGGGATACTGGCGGGCTGTGATGTTGATGCGGTTATAGCGTGAATGGCAGGAAATCATCAGCTGGACCGTGGAACGGCCGTGCAGATTAAACAGGACCTCCGTATCGGAGATCTGATAGACCTTGTTGATGCGCAGACCGGCTAAAGACTGCAGCTGGCCCACTACCTGGTGAAGAAAGATGCCGTCAAAGGCCATATGGCGCTCCTTTTTTTAATAAACATTATACAACTATTATAAAAGCATGGTAAAATCAGAACAGCAAGAGAAGGTGGGTGGTTTTTATGAAAAAGGGTTTGTTAGTCGTGCTTTCCGGCCCCAGCGGTGTCGGCAAGGATACTATCCGCAGCCATTTTATCGATGACCCGGAATTGAATCTGGCTTATTCGATTTCCATGACTTCGCGGCAGCGCCGCAACGGCGAGCGGGACGGCATTGACTATTATTTTGTCGACCGGAAACGCTTTGAGCAGGCAATTAAGGATGGCGAACTGCTGGAGTGGACCGAGTTTGTCGGCAACTATTACGGAACGCTGATCTCCGAAGTTGAGAACAAGCGCAATATGGGCAAAAACGTGCTGCTGGAAATTGAGGTTGAAGGCTGCATGCAGGTCAAGGAGAAATGCCCCGATGCTTTGACCATCTTCATCATTCCGCCTAATATGGCCGAACTGGAGAAGAGAATCAGGGGCCGGCGCAGCGAGCCGGAAGAGATCATCCAGCAGCGGCTTTCCAAAGCCAACCGTGAGATGAACATGATCAGCCAGTACAAATACGTTGTCTGCAATGAAGATGCCGAACTGGCTGCCCAGCTGATATCGCTGATTATCAAAAGACATATGTAACAAAGAAAGGCCGGCCGCCTTTCTTTTTTTTGACCGCCGGCAGTGCTAGAATAAAGCCATGGATAAAATACAGATTGTCAAAGTGTGGATTGAACATCCGGTCATGGATCTTGACCAGACGTTTTCATATCGGCTGGCCGCCGGGATGACCGTCAGCCGGGGGGTCCGGGTCCGGGTGCCTTTCGGCTTTCAGCAGCTGGTCGGCTTTGTGGATGAGACTGAAACAATTGAAGACGATTTAAGCCGGCTGGAAGAGCAGCTGGGCTATCAGCTTAAAGACGTCATTGAAGTGATCGATGACCAGCCGGTGCTCAACGAAGAGCTCTACCAGCTGGGGCTGTGGCTGGCCGGCTGGACCATTGCGCCCACCATCGCCTGCTTTCAGGTCATGCTGCCCAAACAGCTTAAGCCGCATTCCGGCATGGGCCGGGCGGTCAAAGAATACTATGTGGAGCTGGCTGATGAAACCAAGGCTGTCACAGCCAAGCAGCGTGAAGCGGTTGGCATGCTGGCCAACGGTCCGGTGCTGCGCCGGCTTTTCCGGGAAAGCTATCCCACTGTTTTTGATGCCCTGAAGAAAAACGGCGCCGTTGCGGTCAGTTCTTCCCCGCGCCAGGCCGCCGTCGGCAGTCTGGATATCAAACCGGCACCCTATCCTTTGACCGATGCCCAGCAGCAGGCCATCCGGCAAATCAATGAAAGCGACCGGGATGTCATTCTGCTGCACGGTCTTACCGGCAGCGGCAAGACCGAAATATACATGCAGCTGGCGGCCCAGGTCTGCAACAGCGGCCGGCAGGTGCTGATCCTGGTTCCGGAAATAGCCCTGACGCCCCAGATGGTGCGGCGGATGACCGAGCGGTTCGGCTCCAATATTGCCATCTATCATTCAAGGCTGTCCGACCAGCAGCGCTATGAACAGTACCAGCTGGTTGCCAGCCATCAGGTGAAAATAGTGATCGGCACCCGCAGTGCGGTTTTCATGCCGTTTGACAATTTGGGCCTGATCGTGATGGATGAGGAGCATGATCACAGCTACAAGCAGGATGTCACCCCCAAGTACAATTGCCGGGATGTGGCTATTAAAAGAGCCCAGACCCATCACTGCAAGGTTATCCTGGGCTCAGCCACGCCAACGCTGGAAAGCTATGCCCGGGCGCTGAAGAATGTCTATCAGCTGGTCAGACTGCCGGACCGGATTCACCAGAACCTGCCGGCCAGCCATCTCATTGATATGCGCCAGCAGATCAGCCAGCATAATTATTTTGTCTCGGCTCCGCTGCGCCAGGCCATTGCCCAGCGGCTGGCCGATCATAAGCAGTGCATCCTGCTGCTCAACCGGCGGGGCTTTACCCCGATTATGCGCTGCAGCAAGTGCGGCTATGTGGTAACCTGTCCGCACTGTGATATCGCCATGAGCTATCATAAGCAGGAAAATGTCCTGATGTGCCACACCTGCGGCTGCCGGATAAGCATTGAGCAGCAGTGCCCGGAATGCGGCAGCCATGAATGGATGAATTACGGTCTGGGCACCGAACGGCTTACGGCCGAGATTCAGAAAATGTTTCCGCAGGCCCGCCTGCTGCGGATGGATGCCGATACCACCACCCGCAAGGGCAGCCATGCCGCCATTCTGGACGCCTTTGAAAGAGGCGAGGCCGATATTCTCATCGGCACCCAGATGATTGCCAAGGGTCTGGACTATCCCAATGTAACCCTGGTGGGAATTTTTAATGCCGATGCGCTGCTGGCGCGGCAGGATTACCGCAGCGTTGAAGTGACCTTTGATCTGATTGTGCAGGCTTCCGGCCGGTCCGGCCGGGGCGATACGGCCGGGGAAGTTTATGTGCAGGCCTTTGACTGCCGCCATTACGGCATTGCCCTGGCAGTTAAGCAGGATTATGCCGGTTTCTTCAATGAAGAGATGAAGTTCCGCCATATCGGCCAGTATCCGCCGTACCGCTATCTGATCGCAATTGAATTTGCTTCAAAAGACCAGGCGCAGGCCCAGAAGGGGGCTGCCCAGGCTGCCCAAGCCCTTGGCCAGGATGAAAGCATCCGGCTGCTGGGGCCCAGCGAACTGACTAAAAAAGCCGATGTCTACCGCTACCGGCTGATTATGCAGGGCAAAGACGAGCCGGCCATGCGCCAGATTGTCTGGTCCTGGTACCGGCAGCAGCGGGTCAGCCGGGCCAAGCTGAAAATCAGCGTTGATGTTGACCCCTATGCTCTGGATTGAGGTGACCGGATGAATATCCGCAATAAAGCCTATGAAATATTATGCGGCGTAATGCTGGACGGCCAGTATGCCAGTCTGACCCTGCGCCGGTCTGAAGATGAAATAAGTCCGGCGGACCGGGCACTTTTGACACGGCTGGTCTACGGGACGCTGCAGAATTACCGCTATGTCCGTTTCCAGTGGCAGCCGTATGTAACCTACCAGCCCTCCGCCAAAACGGCGGTGCTTCTGGATATGACGGTTTACCAGCTGCTGCTGGCTGACCGGCTGCCGGTCTATGCGGTTATCAATGAAGCTGTCGAAATTGCCAAGCATGTCAAGCCGGCTGAGGCCGGCCTGGTCAATGCGGTCAGCCGCAAAGTGGCGGCTAACGGCCCGGCGGCTGTCAAAGGCAGCGATGAACTGCAGACTCTGGGCATCCAGACTTCCCATCCGGACTGGCTGGTCAGAATGTGGAAGGCCCATTACGGCTATCCGCTGACGGTTCAGATATGCCAGGCTGACCAGCTGGCCGACCGGACGGCTCTGCGGGTCAATACGCTTAAGACCACCCGGGATAAACTGCTGCAGGATCCGGCTTTTACCGCCGGCCCGCTGGCTGATTCCGTCTTCTATCAGGGCGACATCATGGCAGCGTCATATTTTAAAGACCATCTGGTTGACATCCAGGCCCTTTCCAGCCAGCTGGCGGTGCCTTATCTGGATCCGCAGCCGGATGACTGCATTCTGGATATGTGTGCTGCTCCGGGCACCAAGACGGTGCAGATGGCGATAATGATGCAGGACCGCGGCCGCATTGATGCCTTTGATATCTATCCGCAGCGGGTCAAACTGATTCAGCAGACCATCCGGCAGCACCAGCTCAGCTGTGTCAGCTGCCAGTGCGCTGACAGCACGGCGCTGCCGCTGTCGCCGGAATCCTATGCCAAAATACTGCTTGATGCCCCCTGCAGCGGACTGGGGACCCTGAAAAACAAGGCCGACATCCGCCTGCGGATCAAGCCGGAGAATATTGATGAAATTGTCCAGCTGCAGAGCCGTCTTTTAGACAGTGCGGCCGGGCTGCTGAAAAAGGGAGGCTGTCTGGTTTATTCCACCTGCACCCTTAATAAAAAAGAAAATGAGCGGCAGCTGGCCGCCTTTATTGGCCGGCATCCTGATTTTACGCTTGACTGCCAGCGCACCGTTATGCCGATGGAACTGGACTCGGATGGTTTCTTTATCGGCCGTCTTTATAAAAACGGTGCTGATATGGTAGAATGACAGGTAAGAAAGCCGGTAATAAAAGGATGCTGCCGTCAATATACGATTTTGATTATGATGCTCTCTGTCAGCTGATGCTGGATAACGGGTTCAAGAAATACCACGGCGATCAGCTTTTCAAGTGGCTCTACCGCCAGCGGGCGGTCTGTTTTGATGATATGACCGACCTGTCCAAAAACCTGCGGCAGTGGCTGAATGACAATTACCGCTGCCAGCCTCTTTCCCTTATCCAGAAGCAGCAGTCAGCTGACGGCACCCGCAAATACCTTCTGGCGCTGGCGGACGGCAGTTCCATTGAAACGGTGCTGATGCATTATGATTACGGCGACTCGGTCTGCGTGACCTCGCAGGTCGGCTGCAATATGGGCTGCACCTTCTGTGCCAGCGGCCTTCTGAAGAAACAGCGTGATCTGACCAGCGGGGAGATGTGCCAGCAGATCGTCACGGTTCAGAAAGACCTGGATGAAAGCGGAATCCGGCTGTCCCATATCGTAGTAATGGGCACCGGGGAGCCGTTTGACAATTATGACAATGTCATGCGCTTCTGCGCCACGGTCAATCATGACCACGGCTTAGGCATCGGCGCCAGACATATCACCATATCCACCTGCGGGCTGGTCAACGGTATCCGCCGGTTTGCCGACGAACAGGTCCAGTACAATCTGGCCGTGTCGCTGCATGCGCCCAATGACGCACTGCGCAGTCAGCTGATGCCGATCGGCAAAGTTTATAAACTGGATGAGCTGATGGCGGCGCTGCGCTATTATGTTTCCAAAAACAACCGCCGGCTGTCCTTCGAGTATATCCTGCTGGCCGGGGTCAACGATACTGACGAATGTGTCAGCCAGCTGGTCCGGCTGACCAAGGATTTTGATGTTTATGTCAACCTGATTCCCTATAATGAGGTCAAGGAAAAAGCGTATACCTCTTCATCAGTCAAGGCCGCCATGGCCTTCTATGACAAGCTGATGACGAAAAATGTCCGATGCACCCTCCGCCAGAAGCATGGCGATGATATTGACGCTGCCTGCGGTCAGCTCCGCAGCAATTACGAAAGGAAACGGATGCCCCAATGAACTGTTACGGAACAACCGATAAAGGAATCAGCCGGCCGCAGAACCAGGACAGCTATGTGATCTGCCGTCATGATGAAATGCTGCTGGTATGTGTCTGTGATGGCATCGGCGGTGCCAAGGCCGGCGATGTAGCCAGCCAGAGTGCCGTGGCGGCTTTGGAGAAGTACTTTAAACGCCAGCTTCCGGATGCGGAAACGGATCTGGGCCAGTGGCTGACCAAAGCGGCTGGCTATGTCAACCGCAAGGTCTATGAGCTGTCTTTGACCAAAGATGATTACAGCGGCATGGGCACTACTCTGATTGCGGCTTTATTCAGCGCCGCCGGCGGGGCAGTTATCAATATCGGCGATTCGCGGGGCTATGTCCTGGCGGCGGATGACCAGCTTGTTCAGCTGACAAAAGACCATACCCTGATCAATGACCTGCTGGCTAAAGGCGGCATGAACGAAGAGCAGCTTAAGATAAGCGGCCTGACGCATGTCATAACCAAGGCCGTCGGAGTCTGGCCCAAAATAGAGGGCGACTGCTTTGAAGTAAGTGATATCAGCCGGCCGGTTCTGATTTGCAGCGACGGCCTGTACAATAGTGTGGATGCCGCGTTTATCAGACAGACTCTGGCCGGGCCGCTTGATCTGGCCGGCCAGGCCCAGCAGCTGGTAAAAAAAGCCAATGAGAACGGCGGACCGGACAATATCACCCTGATAATTGTCAATGGAGAAGATGTATGAACTCCGAAATGATCGATAACCGCTATCTGACGGTTCGGCTTATCGGGTCCGGGGGAATGGCCGATGTCTATCTGGGCATTGATACGGCTGCCAAAAGAGAAGTGGCCATTAAAATCCTGCGGGGCGATCTGGCGAATGACCCGGTCAGCCTGAAGCGCTTTAAGCGCGAGGCCCTTTCAATTACCCAGGTCAGCCATCCCAATATCGTTGAAGTTTACGATGTCGGCGCTGACGAGGGCCGCTATTATATCGTGATGGAATACGTCCGCGGTCAGACGCTCAAGCAGCTGATTGCCGCCCGCGGCGCTCTGGATTCCAATGAAGCGGTCAATATTATGAAACAGCTCGTCTCGGCGGTCTGCGTGGCCCATGAGTCAGGCATCATTCACCGTGACATCAAATCGCAGAATGTGCTTATCAAGGATGACGGCACGGTCAAGCTTTCGGATTTCGGCATTGCCATTGCCAGCAATGACACCGCCCAATTGACCCAGGCCGATACCGTAATGGGATCGGTGCACTATATGGCTCCGGAACTGGCCCGCGGCAAGACCGCCAGTGTGCAGAGCGATATCTATTCTCTGGGCATCGTCTTTTACGAGATGCTGACCGGCGATGTGCCGTATCATGCCGATACGGCGGTGCAGGTAGCGCTTAAGCATATGCATGATCCGATGCCGGCCGTCCGCGACTTCAACGCGACACTGCCCCAGTCGGTGGAAAATATCATTATCAAAGCCACCGCCAAGAATCCGGCCAACCGCTATCAGACGGCCAAACAGATGTATGACGATCTGGTGACCTGTCTGGATTTTTCGCGGGCGCATGAGACTAAAACCGTCTTTGCCGACCCGCGGGAGCATCCCCAGCCGGTCCGGGCGGCGGCGTCATCCGGCCAGCCGGTCCGGGCCAAGAGCAAGAGCAGCTATAATATGCTGCTGATCGGCAGCGTTGTGGTGCTGTCCCTGTTTGCCCTGGTTTTCATTGTGCTGCTCAACGGCGGCTTTTCCAGCCAGGGCGGGGATACCATCAAGGTTCCCGATGTGACTTATTATGAACTGGAAGATGCCAAGACGGTCCTGAGCAATATGAATATAATCGTTGACAACATCCAGCGGGAAGCCACTGATGACATCGAAGCCGGCAAGGTCATCCGGACCAGTCCGGCCGCCGGTTCATCGATCAAGTCGGGCGACCATATCACGGTCTATGTTTCCAGCGGGACTAATTTCACTGTCGGCAGCTATGTCGGCCAGAAACTGGATATCGTCAAGCCGCAGCTGGAGGCGGCCGGGTTTACCGTAGTCACCACCACTGTCAGCGACAGCACGGCGGCTGCGGGCACCATTCTGTCCCAGAATATTGAAACCGGCACGGTGATAGCGCCGACTGATGTCAGGATCATCTCGTTTGATGTGGCTGTCGAGCAGTCCTTTACCATTCCCAAGAGCATTTTAGGCAAGAATATTGACGAGGCCAAAACCCTTCTGGAGGGTATGGGCGGCAAAGTTACCGTCCAGCAGCTGGAGGTTCCGACCAAGCAGGTCGAAAAAGTTGATGAAAACGGCGAAACTTACTTAGATACTGTGGAAGAGGATGTTACTAAAGGAGTGGTTATTGACTGTGATCCGTCAGTGGGAACTTACTATTCCCAGACGGAAACCAGCGTTATAACCCTGTACTACTACTGATGCAGGGGCATATTGTCAAAATTATATCCAACCGCTGTGATGTTATCGCTGACGATACCGGCATCAGACAGACCTGCCAGCCGGCGGGCCGGCTGCGCCTGGCGGATTCACCGGTTGTCGGTGACCGGGTGGAGTTTTCCAATGGCACCATTACCGCTATCTATCCCCGCTTCAACCAGCTGGTCAGACCGGCCATCGCCAATATCGATCTGGCTATGGTGGTCATGTCAGCTGTTGATCCGGATTTTTCAGCGGTGCTGGTCGACCGGCTGCTGTTTCTGATCTGCTACCAGAATATCAATCCGGTCATTGTTGTGACCAAGATGGATCTGGCCCGGCCGGGCCATCCGGTCTATGACCAGATAAAAGACTACACTGACAGCGGCTATCAGGTTATTCAAACCGGGCGGGATCTGCAGCTGGATGACATTGAAAAAGTAATTGCCGGCAAGATCGTTGTTCTGGCCGGCCAGTCCGGAGTGGGCAAAAGCAGCCTGCTTAACCGGCTTAATCCGGAATATGCCATCGCTACCCAGAACATATCCAAAGCTTTGGGACGCGGCAAGCATACGACCCGCCATTCCGAGCTTTATCCGGTTTCCGGCGGCTGGCTGGCCGACACTCCGGGTTTTTCCAGTCTGGATTTCAGCCGGGTCGATACGCTGACGCTGGCTCACCGGATCAGGGATTTCCAGACCGCCGGGCCCTGCCGCTTTGCGGACTGCAAACATCTGCAGGAGCCGGGCTGTGCCGTAAAAAAGGGCGTTGCAGATAAAACCATATCGGCAACCCGCTATCAGGATTACGTTGATGTGACAGCGCTTTGTAATAAAGTTGAAAAATGGGAAGCCGGCAAATAGGAGGCTTTGGAATGAACAGGCAGGAGAAAAGCTGCGGGGCAGTTATCTTTACAAGACAGAACGGGGCGTGCCGGTATCTGATTCTGACAAGCGTGCTGCCGGATAATATTACCCTTTGCAAGGGCCACGTCGAAAAAGATGAAACCGAACACCAGACGGCCATCCGCGAGATAAGGGAAGAGACCGGGCTGACCGTGTCGTTTATTGACGGCTTCCGTCAGACCAGCCGGTATCAGCCGTTTCCCGGCATCGACAAGCAGGTGGTCTTTTTTCTGGCCGAAACCGACGGCAAGGACCTGACGTGTCAGCCGGAAGAGGTTGCGGCTGCTTCCTTTATGCCCTATCAGCAGGCCTATGATATCCTGAGCCATGATTCTGATAAAGCTATTCTGAAGGCGGCTGAAGATTTTCTTAATGCTGCCAAGGCCGATTGACAGTCTGATGACGGGTTTGGCCCCATCAGCTGTTTTTTGTTTGGAAAGATTTGTTGCAGTTTAGCAGATTAGCGGCCTGAATAAGCGGACGGGGCGGCTTTGACAGCGTTGCATAAGCCATTTTGGTATGGTATCCTAGTCAAAATGAGGGAGGCAATGATGGAAACCAGCAAAACAGACAGCTGTATTATCGTCGGAGCCGGATGTGCCGGGGCCGCCTGCGGGCGCACTTTGGCTGACAAAGGCTGGACGAACATCCGGATTTATGAACGCCGCAGCGGAATCGGCGGCAACGCTTATGACTGCAGTGATGAATACGGAGTACTGATTCATCCCTACGGACCGCATATTTTTCACACTAACCAACAGGCGGCTTATGATTTCATCAGCCGTTTTACTAAGCTTAACGGCTATCAGCATAAAGTGGTGGCCAAGGTAAACAATCTGGAAATTCCCGTGCCGTTCAATCTGCATTCCCTGGCCCTGGCCTTTCCGCAGCAGTACGGACAGATGAAAGAGGCCTTGGAGAAGCGCTTTGGCGCCGGCAGCCGGGTAACCATAATCCAGCTGCGCCAGGCTGATGAGCCTTTATTGCAGACGGTGGCTGATTATGTCTATGAAAATGTCTTCCGGCACTACACGGCCAAGCAGTGGGGCAGTGAAGAAGTGGATCCGGCGGTTGTCAGCCGGGTGCCGGTGCTGCTGAGTGAAGATGACCGCTACTTTCAGGACAGCTGGCAGGGTCTGCCCGACAAAGGCTATACGGTCATGTTTGCCGGCATGCTTGATCACAGCGACATTCAGATCGACCACAGCGAAGCTTTGCAGCATATAAAACTGGCTGATGGCCGGATCTATGCTGATGGCAGCTTATTTACCGGACCGGTCATCTATACCGGAGCGGTTGACGAGCTGTTTGATTATGTTTACGGGCCGCTGCCTTACCGGACCCTGGATATTGTCATGAAGCATTATCCGCAGGATCAGGTTCAAAGTCATGGCACCGTTAACTACACGGTTGACCAGGACTATACCCGGATTACCGAGTTCAAGCAGATGACGCTGCAGAAAATCAGCGGCACGACAACCGCCACGGAATATTCCAAAGCGTACAGCCGCGACTGCGGAACCGACCCTTATTATCCGATAGCCTGCCCGCAGTCAGCCCAGCTTTATCAGCGCTACCTTGCCCTGGCGGAAAGTTATCCTAATCTGCATCTGGTGGGCCGGCTGGCTGAATACCGCTATTACAACATGGATGCTGCCCTTTTGCAGGGCATTAAAACAGCTGAAAAAATCATAGGAGAAAAACACTAAATGAGCAAATTACTATCAGTGGGAGTGCCCTGTTACAACTCCCAGGACTACATGGCCAAATGCATTGACAGTCTGCTTGCCGGCGGACCGGATGTGGAGATAATCATTGTCGATGACGGCTCCAAGGATGATACGGCCCGGATTGCCGATGACTACCAGTCCCGCTTTCCTGACATTGTTAAAGTAATCCATCAGCCCAACAAGGGCCATGGCGGAGCGCTTAATTCGGCCATGGCAGCCGCCAGCGGCGCCTATTTCTTTGTTGTCGACTCGGATGACTGGCTGGATGCCAAGACTTTCCCCAACTGCCTGGAGGCGTTGCGGCAGTGCCAGCAGCAAGGCGGTGTCGATCTGCTGGTGGCCAATTATATCTACCAGCACCAGGACATTACCAAAAACCGGCACATCGGCTATCAGCAGGTTTTCCCCCACGGCAAAATCTGCACCTGGTCACAGACCCACTTTTTTGCTGCCCACCAGTATCTGACGCTGCATACCAATATCTACCGTACCGCGATTCTAAAAGAGAGCGGCCTGGTTTTGCCGGAGCATGTTTTCTATGAAGATAACCTGTTTGCCTATTATCCCTTAGCCTGGACTAAGAAAATCTACTATCTGAACGAACCGCTGTATCATTACGTAGTTGACCGGGACGGCCAGTCAGTGGCCGCTGACATTCTGGTCAAGCGCTATCGCATGCAGATTGCGGCCTCCATCGGCTGCTTTACGGCCTTCCATATCGGTGACTTTAAGGAAGAACAGCCTAAGCTGGCCGCTTATATGTATCATGAACTGACAATGATGATGACCATCGGCTCCCTGTTTGCCCGACTGTCAAATGAGAGTGAAAGTGAAGCGGACTTTGAGAACATGTGGAAGCAGGCTGAAGCTTTTGACAAACCGGTTGCCGACCGGGTCCGCAATCATTCAATGGCCTGGTTCGTCTCCCGCAAGGGTGCCTTTGGCCGCGGACTGGCCCGTTTTGCTTATAAATTTGCCCATGTCTTTATTCAGTTCAATTGAAGAAAGAAGATGGAATCTTGATTGAAAAACTGACTTCGGCTGATCACCGGCAACTGCTTGAATACATCAGCGCCGATCCGGAGATGACGCTGTTTTTCCGGGGCGATGTTGAAAACTGCGGCTTTGATGATCCAGCGGTACTCTTTTATGCCAATGTCAAAGCCGATGGCAGTTATGACAGCGTCATCCTTAATTACCAAAATAACTGGAATGTCTACAGCCAAAGTGAATCATATGATGCGGAGGCTGTAGCTGAACTGATCCGGAGTGACCCCAGCCGGAAAGGGATATCCGGGAAGGCGGCTGTCATCAGCCGGCTGGCCGGGCTGTTTGCCCAGCGACAGGCGCGTCTGACGCATATGAGCCGCTGCAGCAGCATCGCTCATTTCTATCCGGCGGCTGACGATATTATCATCCGGCCGCTGACCAGCGAGGCTGATGTCAGAGCCCAGGTTGAACTGCTTTCCACCATTGATGAGTTTGCGGAGACCATGGATCGGTCCGGCAGCGAAAAGATGATTGCCGATGAAATCAAAGATATCGCCAAAGGCAATATGAATATGGGCCTGTTTAAACAGGGCCGGCTGCTGTGTGCGGCCGGCAGCACGGCAACGTGTTCTAACGGAGCCATGATTGTCGGAGTGGCTACGGCTGTTGACAGCCGCGGCTGCGGCTATGCCTCCCAGGCCGTTTCGGCTTTGGTGGACAGCCTGCACCGCAACCGCAAGCCTTTTGTCTGTCTGTTCTACAACAATCCCAAAGCGGCGTCTATTTATCATAAGATCGGCTTTGAGGATGTCGGTGATTACACAATGCTGGTCAAAAAGAAGAATGCCGAATGACCATTAAGCCCGCCAGGGCTTTTTTTCTGAGCCGTTGAGAAACCACTTGAAATAGTTTATAGTGGAGAAAAGAAATGAGGCGGACCATGGCTGATTACAACCTTTTTGATGACTCCCAGCTGGCCATCCCCCTAGCCAGCCGGATGCGGCCGGCCAGTCTGGATGAGTTTGCCGGCCAGAAGCATCTGATCGGGCCTGGTCAGCTGCTGCGAAGACTGATTGAGAGTGACCAGATTTCTTCCATGATCTTCTGGGGCCCTCCGGGAGTCGGCAAGACCACCCTGGCCAGCATCATCGCTAACCAGACCCATGCCAATTTTGTCAATTTCAGTGCCGTGACTTCCGGCATCAAAGAAATCAAGGAAGTCATGATGCAGGCGGAAAAGAACCGGCAGATTGGCATCAAGACAGTGCTGTTTGTTGATGAAATCCACCGCTTCAACCGGGCCCAGCAGGATGCCTTTCTGCCCTATGTTGAAAAGGGCAGCATCATTCTGATCGGGGCGACTACGGAAAATCCCTCTTTTGAGATTAACAGCGCCCTGCTATCAAGGTGCCGGGTCTATGTATTAAAGCAGCTGACGGCTGATGACCTGACGGAAGTCCTGCAGCGGGCCCTGACCAGTCCGGCCGGCTATGGCAACATCAAGGTCAGCCTGCCGGAGAATGCTTTGAATGTAATTGCCAATTTTGCCAACGGGGATGCCCGGATGGCTTTGAATACCCTGGAGATTGCCATCACCAACGGAACGGTGGAAAAGGATACGGTTGTAGTTTCATCCGAAGTGCTGCAGCAGTGCATCAACCGCCGCTTTCTGATGTATGACAAAAACGGGGAAGAGCACTATAACCTTATTTCGGCCCTGCATAAATCAATGCGCAATTCGGATCCGGATGCGGCGGTCTACTGGCTGGCCCGCATGCTGGAAGGCGGCGAAGATCCTCTGTATGTGGCCCGCCGGCTGATCCGGTTTGCCAGCGAAGATGTCGGCTTGGCCGATTCCAATGCGTTGCTGCTGTGTACAACCTGCTATCAGGCCTGTCATGATATCGGCATGCCGGAATGCTCGGTCAATCTTACCCAGGCGGTTGTCTATCTTTCCCTGGCCCCCAAAAGCAATGCCCTTTATACGGCTTATTCCGAGGCGGCAAAAGATGCTGCCACCATGTTGGCTGAGCCGGTGCCGCTGCAGATACGCAACGCTCCGACCAAACTGATGGCTGATTTAAATTACGGAGCCGGTTACCAGTACGCCCATGACTATCAGGAAAAGATCACCAAGATGATCTGTTTGCCTGATTCCCTGAAGGGACGGCTTTATTATCAGCCGACCAGCCAGGGGCGGGAAGAGGCTTTTAAGAAGCGGCTTGAGGCAATCCGGGCCTGGAAGGCAGGCAAGACTGACAAGCTTGATTTTGATAAATAAAACAGCGGCCGCTGGCCGCTGTTTACTTTTTATTGGCTGGGATAATAGGATTCGAACCTATGTAATGTCAGAGTCAGAGTCTGATGCCTTACCGCTTGGCTATATCCCAACAGCGAAGTAATTATACAACAGACTTAAAAACAATAAAAGCCCAAAGTGAAAAAAGTTGGACCACCAGTAAAATGATGGATTGGCAAAGATCAGACTGCTTTTTGGCAGAATGAATCATGGTATAGTGCGTAAACAGATGTGATTCAGCCGGTCTGGCTGGGAACGATAGTAAGTCGGTCTGGCTGGGAACGATAGTGCTTGATTTGAGACGGCAATAATGGTACATTTATATTAATAGAGAAGAAGTCAGTCAGCGCATAATAATTGCAGTATTTTTTTGCCCGTCTGACGGGGACAATAGGAAGAGGAAAACCATGACCGAAATTAAGCCGACAATGCTGACGTATATTGAAGAAAGCCCTGAGCAGATTGGCCGGAATGCAGATAACCGAAAAGAACTGACAGCCAGTCTGGTAGAGAAGTATCTGCATGGTGATTATCAGTCAGTCTGGATAATAGCATGCGGCTCAAGTTCTAATGCCAGCATGTGCGCGCGGCCGTTTATGATGAAATACCTCGGCTTAGATGTCAAGGTTATCTCACCGGCGACATTTCTGTATCAGAGCCTTGCTCCTAAACCGACTGACTTTTGTTTTGTCATTTCCCAGAGCGGCTGCTCAACCAACTCTATTCAGGCCCTGGATAGGCTTGGCGAATCCAATATGGACAGAATCGGGATTACCGGCAATATAACCTCTGATTTCAAAGATCACACAGATCTGCTGATAGATTATGGCGTTGGAACAGAGCGCGTTGGTTATGTCACCAAAGGCGTTACTACATTGACCGAGTTTTTGATGCTGTTTGCTCTGGAGGCTGCCCATCAGAAGGGACAACTTGATGATGCTGGATATAAGGAAGTGATTGACGAACTGCAGTTGATGCCGCAGTATCACCGTGTGATGCAGCAAAATGCCAAAGCGTTTTATCAGAAGCATATTAAGGCCGTGACTTCAATGCAGATATGTCATTTCTGCGGGTTTGAGCAGAGTTATGGTGTTGCTTTAGAAGCAGCTTTGAAAACAGGAGAGACGCTGAAGATTCCTTCGTTTGCTTATGAGGCCGAGGAATACATTCATGGGCCAAATCTGCAACTGACGCCAAACTACACAGTATTTGTAGTTGATGACTACTCAGCCGGCCATAACCGTCTGACAACTGTCTGGCAGGCGGTCCATACGGTCACTGATAAAGCGTTTATGCTGACAAATGATCCGAAGGTTGATGATGATCATGCCTGCCGGCAGCCAGCCGACAAGCTGCATGAACCTTTGCTGGCTCCGCTGTTCCAACTGCCGTTTTTCCAGTATATTTCATATGCTGCGACTGAAGAATTGAAACGATGGGAACAGCATCCGCTGATGAAAGAGTTCAAAAAGATTGCCGAGAGCAAAACCCCCGGCATTTCAAAAGTTATGGATGACTGAGTATAGTGATTATTATCATAGGAATATTTAACAGAAAGGCAATTATCAGATTCATTTGTCATCAGATGAACTGATTCGTAAAAATAACAACTATGGGAGAACTAAATATAAAGTTTGCACGTATTGATAACCGGCTTGTTCACGGCCAGGTCGGCAACGCCTGGGTCGGAGCTTCACACGCCAACCTGATTGTGGTAGTTGATGATGAGGCGGCTGAAGATAAACTTCAGCAGGCAATGATGAAGATGACAGCGGATGCGTCCTGCATCGGCATTCGTTTTTTTAGTCTGCAAAAGACCCTGGATGTAATATTTAACGCTTCACCGGATCAGGAGATATTTATCGTCTGCAAGACTCCGGCAGTGATGCGCCGGCTTATTGAAGCCGGCCTGCCAATTAAGGAAGTAAATATTGGAAATATGCATGACAATGGGAAAAAGAAGATATTCAAGGAACCGCACGTTTATTGCGACGAGGCTGATTTAGCTGATATCGAAGCCATCAAACAGAAAGGGGTAAAGGTATACATTCAAATGGCTCCGGCAGATCGCAAGATCACTGTCTGAATCAGCCCGTCTAGAAATAAAGAAAGGGGTTTATTTTTATGCAGATAACGTTAGTGCAGGGAATACTGCTGATGGTGGTTGGTCTAATATGCGGCATCGACCAACTTACCGAAAACTTCTATTGGTTCAGACCAATGGTTGTGTCTTTTTTGGCCGGCATTGTTTTGGGAAACGTCTCACTAGGGGTTGCTTGTGGTGCTGTATCTGAATTGTCATATTTGGGCCTTTTGACTGTAGGCGGAACAGTTCCACCTAACCCTCTGATGGCAGGCATGATGACAACTGTTCTGGCTTATACAACCGGGCAGTCTGCAGAAACGGCTTTAGGTTTGTCGCTTCCGTTTGCACTGTTGGCTCAGTGGGTAGGCATTCTGTTTAATACTTTCTTTGTGATTTTTGTTCATAAATTTGATGATTATGCCGCAAAAGCTGAAGACAAGAAATTTACCAGTCTGTTTATTAAAGGTATTTTCTTAAGAGCTGGAGCCGATGCCATTCTGGTCTTTTTATGCGCCTATGCTCTGCAAAGCCCGATTCAGGCCTTCGTCAATACTTTCCCGACCTGGCTGATTCATGGCTTTGAGATTTCGGGTGGAATCCTGCCGGCTGTTGGCTTAGGTCTGCTTCTTATGACCACGCTGCGGAAAGAAAACGCTCCGTATCTGTTCGTTGGATTCTTAATGGCAACCTTCCTTAATTTGCCAAATGTGCTGCCAATAGCTATTGCTGGCGCCGTGTTAGCTGCCATCAACTTTATGTATGAAAGAAAGATTGATACAATAGCGGCCAAAGAAGGTCCGGCTTCCAACGGAGGTGAACATCATGGCATCTGAAAAGAAACTAACAAAGCAGGATTTGAATAAGGTTGGCATCTTAACATTTTTTGAACAGGCCTGTTTCAGTTTTGAGCGCATGCAGGCTCCGGGATTTACGATTACAATGGTTCCGGCTTTCAAAAAGATCTATGGTGATTCCAAAGATGATTTAGCCGAGTTTATGACGTATAACATGCAGTTTATGAACACCGAACCGCATATGGCGGCTCTGCTGCAGGGATTGATTCTGTCAATGGAAGAGAATCATGAAGACCGCAAACTGATTGACGGTGTCCGCAACGGTCTGTTCGGCCCGTTTGCCGGTTTGGGCGATTCGGTATTCTGGTTTACACTGCTGCCGATTTCAGCGGCTATTGCCTGTTCACTGGCCCAGAACGGGTCCGTTCTCGGTCCGATTCTGTACATCTTGATTTGGCTGGTGGCTGGTTTCTCCAAGATTCTTTTTGTCAGATGGGGCTACAATCTGGGCAGCGCGGCTGTCAGCAAAATTTCGGAAAATGCCAAATATCTGACTAAAGCCGCCGGCATTCTGGGTGTCACCGTTGTTGGCGGTCTGATTCCGTCTTATGTCAGTGTTGCCTTTTCGGAAAATTTGGTATTCGGTATTGGCGGCACTACAGTACAGTCTGTGTTTGATAATATTCTGCCAAACATCCTGCCGCTGGCAGTTGTCTTTCTGATTTACCGCCTGTTCTCCAAAAAACACGTCAACGTTCTTTACATCATCTTGGGTATTATTGTATTCTCAATCATTTTGTCAGCCCTTGGCTGGATGTAAAACATTTCCGTAGTTTTAAGCAGCATACCCGGCTGTTGTTATTGCCGGGATGCTGCTTTTATTTGGATGATTATTGGCGCTGGAATAACAAGACTATTCTTGGTATTGCTGATGAGCTACAATACTTAATATTGTAAAAGAATTGGAGGATGTGCTAATGATAGGATTAATTATTACCGGGCACGGTCATTTTGCCAGCGGACTGCTGTCGGCAATTGAACTGATTGCCGGCCCGCAAGATCAAATGGAGGCGGTGGATTTTGGGTCGCTGGATAATACGGACGGCCTGCAGGCAAATCTGCAGAAAGCGGCTGCCAAGCTTTCCGACTGCTCGGCTGTAATCGTTTTTACTGATTTAATTGGCGGTTCACCCTTTAAAACGGCTGTTACAATCTGGATGGATAATCCAGCCTTCCGGGTTTTGTCAGGTACTAATCTTGGAGAAGTATTGGAGATTGTCATGAGCCGCAGCAATGAAAGCGATGTTGACCTGTTTATAGACAGGGCTTTACAACTGGGCCGTCAGCAACTGGTTAAATTTTCCATGCCGGAGCCGGTTTCAGAGAATAATACCGGAGAGGGAATATAGGGCTTGAAATGTCACGAACCACATCGATTTTGATTATTATTGGAATATGTGCGGCGGCCATGCTTCTGATTTATGCGATTGGCAAACAGAGGACCAGACAGATGAATGAACTTTTAAACTGTCTTGGTCAGGGAAACTTTGAAAAATTCGAAGATCTAATCAGACAGAAGCAGGCCACAAACTGCCTTAATCCGTTTGACCGTGACTATTTAATGCTGACAGCAGCCATTATGACAGACAGCAGTGAGCAGATTCATACCGGGTTTGATGAATTGTCGTCAAAAAGACTTACAGTCAAACAGCGCTATTTAGTATGTGTCCGCACCATGGGCTGGTGCATCGCAAGCAAAGATTCACTTTATTGCACTAAATGCATAGACATGCTTAATAACCTGCCTGGCTATGAAAAAACCAAAGAATATGCCGGTATGATTTATAGAATTGTTGTCGAAAAGGGCACCACTGATCTGCCAGTCCTGCTGCAGCAGGTTTCAAATCAGCAGGGCAGTCAAAAAACCATGACGGAGTATCTAATTGCAGCCGTTTATGACAATGAAGGTCAGCATAAGTTAAGCCGACAGTACTCTGATATGGCCAGGACTGATAGTAAGAAGGCCATAGACGGCAACGGAACCGCTGATAATGGCCGCTAATAGTAAGATAGTTCGCTTTTTGTTAAATTGTTATTTATAAGCGTATTCTGAGGAGGCTGTCTGCCTTCTTTTTTGCATATGCACTCGTTTATTTATCCGTTCTTTATATAAGCAAAAAAATCAGCCCCCGAATTACAAAAAAAGTAAAAAAGGCAGTTGACTTAGGGAAAGTGGTGCGGTATTATAGATAAGCACGCCGAACAAGGGGTGCGGGAAGTCGTTCTTTGAGAACCGAACAGAAATACACGTCGATTTTTTTGAGTAAGACGGATAACACTAAAACAAAATTAGTGTAAATAGGTCAAAAACTATAATGAGCGAAATCAAATGGAGAGTTTGATCCTGGCTCAGGATAAACGCTGGCGGCGTGCCTAATACATGCAAG
>CAYTET010000005.1:8900-44800 GCA_964436975.1 uncultured Erysipelotrichaceae bacterium | reverse complement strand
ATGACTAATTTCCACTTCTATTCCCTTGAAGTGGAATTTAACTTTTCACTTCAGGCCCTTTTTGTTAGGAGCCGCACAGTTTTAATAAGCAGGCAAAAGTGTTAAAATATAGCCATTATGAAAAAACTAATTTTGTGGGCCGCCGTCATATTTACAGTGCTGGCGATGACGGCCGGCTGTACCGGAAAAACGGAAATTGCCTATGACCAGCCCCAGGGCGAAATAAGCGACATGTCAGGCTATGAGGGAACGGCCAACAACCCCAGTCATTTTGTTGATATGACAGTGGCTGATGCCGTTGCGGCCATTAAAGACGGCAAGACGATGATCATCTATTTTGGCGAGCCGGAATGCTCATGGTGTCTGGAGCTTGTGCCGGTATTGGATACTTACTGTGAAAAATACGGCTACAATGTCGGCTATGTCAATTTTCTATTGGAAGTAAACAACCAGGACGAAGACAGCATGGATGAGCTGATGGATCTGTGCGGGGATAAGATCAATACGGATGTCGATGGCGAGAAAGTCTTTTATTTCCCGACCATCATGTACATTCAGAAGGGCGTTGTCATGGGACTGCACATCGGCACGGTCAACGGTCATAATGCCCGGGAAGAAAAGATGACTGAGAGTCAGCTTAAGTATCTTAATTATCTTCTGGATGAGTCCTTTAAGGCGCTGACCGAGCCGGCCAAGTCATGAGAAAGCTTTATGTTCTGGGCGGCATGAATATCGATATTGTCGGCCGGTCATTCCATAAGCTGGTTCCGGCGGACTCCAATCCCGGCACGCTTTCTTACAGCTTTGGCGGGGTCGGGCACAATATTGCGGCCAATCTGGCCCTGCTGGGCTGCCCGGTTCATTTCATGACGGCTTTTGCGGATGACAGCTTCGGCCGGCAGGGCCGGGAGGACTGTCTGGACATGAAAATGGATATAGCGGACTGCCAGCTGATTGAAAATGCCGCCAGTTCGGCTTATCTGGCTGTTGAAGACAGCAATGGCGAAATGTGCATGGCAATATCTGATATGACCCTTCTGGCCCGCTTCGATATTGACCGGGCCATTGAGGCCATGCTGCCGCTGGCAGCTGATGATATGGTGGTCTGTGATGCCAATCTGTCCCCGGACCAGCTTGAAAAAATCTTCACGCGGGTAAAGTGCCGGCTTTTTGCGGATCCGGTGTCTGCGGCCAAGGCCGGCCGGATCAAGCCTTATCTGGCTGATCTGACCATGCTCAAGCCGAACCGGCTGGAAGCAATGACCTACAGCGGTCGGCCGCTGCAGCAGGCTTCAGACTATAAGCCGATGCTGGCCTGGTTTTTACAGGCCGGCGTAAAGCAGCCGGTGATATCGCTGGGGGCCGACGGTCTGATTGGCTCCGACGGACAGCAGTTCTATCATCTGCCAGGGGAGAAGATGGATATTGTCAACGGCTCCGGCGGCGGGGATGCCATGCTGGCCGGATTGCTGGCTGCCGAATATTATGACCGCCCGTTCAGACAGGCTCTGGTCTATGGTCTGACGGCCGCCGGCTGTACGCTGATGAGCCAGGATACTGTCTGCCGGCAGCTTAGTATGGACAGCCTGGACCAAGCCGTCAGGGCTTATGAAAAATCAAATCTGATTGAGATACTGTAAGGAGAATCAAACTATGTATGACAAATGTGTCGAATTATTGAAGCAGCGGGGAGTTGTGCTGAAGGACCTGGTTGAACTGGTTGTGCTGCTGCAGGGGAAATACCATCCGGAGCTGCACCAGCAGGAAGCCAAGGTTTTAGCCTGCATCAGCGGGGTATTGGACAAAGACGAGACCGAAAATGCAGTCATGACCGCCATTGAGCTGGACACAGCCGCCGAGCAGGACCGCATGAGCAACAAGCAGCTGCAGCAGCTGCTGCTGGACGATGCCGGCCTGTTTGGCATTGATGAAGTTGTGGCTTATTCCATCTGCAATATCTACGGTTCAATTGCCCTGACTAATTTCGGCTATATTGATAAAATAAAGCCGGGCATTATCGGCCGGCTTAATGACGATAAAAGCCACTGTCACTGCTTTCTGGATGATATAGTCGGCGCTATTGCCGCCGCGGCCGCCAGCAAGCTGGCCCATCTGGCCGATCCGGAAGATGAGATCTGATGCTTAAAAAGATTATGACCGCCTTTCTGCTGGCGCTGGTTCTGACCGGCTGCAGCCGCCAGGTCAATATTGTTTACGGCCAGACCTACATTGCCGGCCAGTACGGCAAAGTTGTGGCCGCTTCAGCCAGCCAGATCCAGGAACTGATCGATGAGAAGTATACCTTTGTGGTTTATATCGGCCAGAGTGACTGCGACAGCTGCCAGCAGTATCAGGAAACCTTAAAGCAGGTAGTGGATGACTATGATATAGTTATTCTCTACATGCCCTCGGATGACGCCAATGAAGCCGATCAGACCCAGAAGCTGATTGATGAGGTCTTCACCGGACTGGCTTATACTCCGACGACATATCTTATTCGTGACGGCCAGGTTATCGACAGCCGGGAAAAGACACTGGATTACCAGCAGCTGACGGATTGGCTTTTAGAACAGAGCTTTTTAAGCAAGGCAGGTGAAGCGCAATGAAAACAGCCCGTATGATATTGGCAGTTCTTATTCTTGCCCTCGGTATGACCGGCTGCGGCAGCGGGGTCTATAATGACAATCCCCCGGCCCAGGGTGAAGTTGTCATCAAAGGGGACAAGGGCGATATTTTCGCCATGCCGCCGGCCAGCATTATTGAAAAATTCGATAACGGCGACACGTTTGTGCTGTATGCCGGCACCAGTGACTGTGATTCCTGCAAGGAATACAAGGTTACGCTGCAGAAGCTGATTGACAACTACGAAATCCGGATCTACTTTGTGCCTACACCCGGGGAGGCCGATGACGAATATACCAATAATCTGATCAATAACTATCTCTATAAGCTGGTCTGGATGCCGACGACTTATATTGTGGTGGACGGCCATGCCGTCAGCATCAAGGAGAAGACAGTCGAATATGCCGATCTGGTCGACTGGCTGAGCGGTTATGGGCTCATATAAGAAAGACCGGCCGATAACCCAGGCCCTGTCGGCGGCTGATCTGGTATCCCAGCTGGGCCGTCTGGGTGTAAAAGACGGCATGATTCTGGAAGTGCACAGTTCACTGAGCTCCATCGGCTATGTCATCGGCGGAGCGGAAACCGCTGTGGATGCCCTGATGGAGACAGTAGGCGAGCAGGGAACCCTGGTTGTTCCGCTGCAGGTCAGCAGCAATTCCGAGCCGGCCAGCTGGTCCAATCCGCCTCTGGCCCGCAATCTGTGGGACAAGCTACGCGAAAATACGCCCGGCTTTGATCCGCTGGCCAGTGAATATGACTATATGGGCAGCATCCCGCGCAATCTGGCCCGCCGGCCGGGCTGTCTGTTTTCCAGCCATCCCTCATGTGCCTTTGGTGCCTGGGGCAAATATGCTAAAATGATTACACACCGGCAGCCTTTGGACTTTGCCCTCAGCGAGCAGTCGCCGCTGGGCCAGCTTTACCAGCTGCCTTCCTACATTCTGCTGATCGGCGTCGGATATGAAAGATGCACCGGAATGCATTTGGCGGAGTACCGCAGCAATGTGCGGCCGGTCATGCTGACCGGCGGGGCCGTCAGAAGCGGCCAGCAGCGCTGGCGCAAGTATCTGGAGATCGATCTAAACAGCGATGAGTTTGCCGAGATCGGGGCAGCGATGGAGGAAAAGAAGATGGTGACGGTCGGTCATGTCGGCTCAGCCGTCAGCCGGCTGTTCAAGTTCAGTGAAGCAGTTGATTTTGCGACTTCCTATCTGCAGAAAAAATACCTTGATTCGGGTAATACGGAGGATGAAAATGACAGTTAAAAAACACAGAGGCAGAACATTTGTGATTGTGATGATTATTCTGGTTCTTATTGCCTTAGTTGTCTGGGCTCTGATAACCCTGCCGCCTTTGAATATCCAGGCCAGCTGGCTGGCTTTGGTCGCTATTGTTCTGGTGGCTGTTTTCGGTCTGGTCAAGGCCATTGATGCCCGGCTGAAAAAAGAAAACAAGCCCCGCTCAAAAATAGCTTCCAAGCGCTGGTTTTACCTGTGCTGGGTGCCTATTGTCACAGTGGTAATAATCAATGTGGCCCTGAGTCCGTTTTTCAATGCCCGCGGCTGGGCCAGCCGGATAACGATTGATACGGCGGAGAGTTTCAGCGCGGCGGTCAGCGAAGTTGATTTTGATACCGTGCCGCTGCTGGACCGTGATTCAACCGAGCAGCTGGGCGACCGGACCATGGGCCAGCTGGCCGATTATGTCTCCCAGTTTGATGTCAGCTCTGAATACACCCAGATCACCTATCAGGGCCGGCTGGTGCGGGTAACCCCGATTGACTATACGGATATGGTCAAATGGTTTACCAACCGCTCCTCCGGCACCCCGGGCTATATCATGGTCGATTCGACAACCGGAGCTTCCCAGCTTGTAAAAGTCGATGGCGGCATTCATTACACCAAAGGCTCATTCTTTTTAGAAGATCTGGAAAGACACATTTATATTCATTATCCGACATTGATCAGGGGAACGGCCGATTTTGAGATTGATGAGACCGGCCATCCTTTCTGGGTGCAGGAATACTATTCCGTATCCGGCGTCGGCATGATGAAGAAAGTCGCCGGAGTCATAACCTGCGATGCGGTCACCGGCAAATTAGCCAAATACAAAGTCGGTGATGTGCCGGCCTGGATTGACAATGTCTATCCCGCCAGCCTGATTACCGAAGAGGTCAACAACCACGGCGATTATCAGAACGGTTTCTGGAATTCGGTCTTTGAACAGGTGGGGGTTACCCATCTGACCGACGGCTATACCTATTTTCAGCAGGACGGCGATGTCTGGATGTATTCCGGCATCACTTCGGTAAAATCGGATGAATCCAATCTGGGCTTTGTGCTGGTGAATCTGCGTACCCATCAGGCCACCTATGTGTCATGCCCAGGAGCCGAGGAGTATTCAGCGATGAACAGTGCCAAGGGCGCCGTTCAGGAAAAGAATTACACGACCAACTTCCCGCTGCTGATTAATCTGCATGGCAGTCCTGTTTATATGCTGTCGTTAAAGGATGCTTCGGGACTGGTTAAAGCTTATGCCTTTGTTTCGGTCACCGATTACCAGAAAGTCAGCGTCACCACTTCTTCCGACGGCATCGTCAAGGCGGCCCGCAATTATCTGCAGATGATCGGCGACACCTCCAGCAGTGTCGGCAACACGGTCACTGATGAGATTACCGTAGCCGATATCAGCAGTGCGGTTATCAGCGGCGATACCTATTACTACATTACCGCCTCGACCGGTCTGCACTACCGGCTGGCCATCACGGCTTCCGATCTGCTGCCGTTTGTCAAAGCCGGCGATACTTTAAAGATTGTCCGGGCGGCTGATGATACGGCCGATGTCATCGAAGGCTTAAGACTGGAATAAAGATCAATTAATTAAGGCCTTCCGGCTATCGTGCCGGAGGGCTTTTTTGGCCGGGGGCGGCCTAATATGATGAAAACGGCAAAATATGGCCTTAAAGGGCGACTGCCGGGCCGCTGGCAACAGTGAATTGGCTAAACAGGGCGGTAAATGTTATACTGACACAAGAAAAACCGAGGTAGATTTATGAACCTGCTGCCAGGGCTGAAATCACCGTCTTTCAAAAAAGGCATGATCGGTCTGCTGTGTCTGGTTTTGTCGTGGACGGCAGCAGGCTGCAGCAGTTCCAAAACGGTTTCCACCAAGCTGACCACCGCTTTCTATCCGAATACCTTTGATAATGCCAAAGACTGGTCGCATGGCATATCCGGTGATGTTTCAACCGCCGGCGACGGCTATGTCGGCGTCAGTGTCAAGGCCGAGGGCAGCTATAAGGTGCAGATTGTCGGACCGGATGATAAATACAATTACGATATTGCCAATGACGGCACGGTTTCTTATTTTGTCCTGTCCCAGGGCAGCGGCATTTATCATGTCAGGGTGCTGAAGAATACCGAGGGCAGCAAATATGTGGAGATAACCAGCCGCAAGGTCGAAGCCGAGCTTAAAGACGAATTCCAGCCTTTTCTGCATGCCAATGCCATCGTCAGCTTTACGGCTGATTCAAAATGCGTGGCTCAAGCCGGCCAGATTGCGGCCGAATCGGCGGATGAAAGCAGTTTTATGACCAATATCCTGGATTATATCTGCCGTTCTTTGAGCTATGACTCCGAACTGGCCGAAACGGTAACAGCCGGTTATGTTCCCGATCCGGATACCGCCCTGCAGAGAAAAAAGGGCATCTGCTATGATTATGCCTCCCTGGCGGCGGCCATGCTGCGCAGCCAGGGCATTCCCTGCAAGCTTATTACGGGCTATCTTAATGATTATTATCATGCCTGGAATGCCATCTATCTGACGGACCAGGGCTGGGTGGTGACCGAGTTTGATGTCCAGGCCGCCAGTTGGTCAACCGTTGATTTCACCCTGGCGGACAACGGCACCATGAAAATTGACAATCTTGTGTATACCCAGTGCTATATATATTAGGAGGCCGCTGCCTATGAGCAAACCGCTTAACGATATTCAGATGGCCGCTTTTGCCAAAGATCTGGCCATGATGCTGGCAGCCGGCATTACGCCGGCGGACGGTCTGGCTTCACTGATCCCGCCGGACTGTCCGGCTGACCAGAAAGAGGGCTGGCAGATAATGAGCCGGTCTTTAGCCAAAGGCCGGACGCTGGCCGAAAGCTTTACGGCCAGCGGTTTGCTGACGCCTTATTTCTGCGCCATGACCGCTGTTGCCACCCAGGCCGGCCGGCTTGAAGAGACCATGTATAAGCTGGCAGCCGGCTATCAGCACCAGGCTGATACCAAAAGCCGGCTTAGAGACATGGTGATCCGTCCGCTAATACTGTTTGTTTTTCTGGGCCTGATCATGATCTTTATCATTCTGGCTGTCATGCCGGTTTTCAGCAGCGTCTACCAGCGGCTGGGAGGCTATCAGACCGGCTTTGTTACGGCCGCCTATATATTGGCTTATATTGGTCTGGGCGTCATTATTATTATGGCTGCCGCTCTTGCTGCGGCTGGCTTTGGCAGCCGCCGGCTGGCCATAAAGTTCTTTGAGAATTCGGCCCTGACCCGCCGGGCGGCCCGTTTGGCCGGCCAGGCGGAGATGTTCGGGGTCATTGATACCCTGATTGCCGGCGGCCAGAGTCCGGAAGAAGCCCTGCGGCAGGCGGAGCCGTTTGTCCGCCGGCCTGATTTAAGTGAAGCCTTAAAACAATGCCGTCAGCTGGTGGCTGCCGGGGAGAATATCGGCATGGCCATGGACAAAACCGGTCTGGTTGAGACCTCATATGCCCACGTTATTTATACAGCCAGCCGCACCGGGCAGCTGGATCAGGCCATAAGCCAGACTGATCAGCGTCTGGCGGCTTTGAGCAATGCGGCCCTGGATGAGATAATTGATAACAGTGAGCCGCTGATTACCGGTATATTTACCATTGTCATCGGATTGACGCTGCTGGCGGTAATGCTGCCGCTGATAGCCGTCATCACTTCCATAGGCTGACCCATGAAAAACAAAAAATGGCGCCGGATACTGATTATTATCGGCCTGACGGCGGTTATTCTGGCAGCGGGTCTGCCGGCAGTTGGGCAGATCTGCACCGCTGTCGAATCAAACCGCACGGAGCAGATCAAAAGGGCTGTTATTCAGACGGCCGTGCAGTGCTACTGTGTGGAAGGGGTATATCCGCAGACGCTGGATTATCTGGAGCAGCATTACGGTCTGCTGATAAACCACAGCCGTTACATCGTTTCCTATACCGCTATCTCCAGCAATGAGATTCCGGCGGTTAAAGTTATCGTCAGAGGACAGTGAGGAGGACAGGGCAGTCATGAATAGGCCGAAATGTGCTGTTTCCACTTTCAGTTTTGCGGCAGTGCTTGTTTTTGCTGCCGGCTGTCTGCTGGGGCTGACGCTGCTGTGTGTCAGCGGCTATCAGAAGACCGTCGTTTGGCAGAACCGGGATGATACCCTGCGGGCCTGCTTTTCATACATCCAGACCCAGCTGAAGGCCCATGATTATACCGGCGGAATCAAAGTCAGTGCCGATGGCACCGTCCTGCAGCTTTTCGAAACGGCTGACGGCACGGTCTATGAAACGGATATCTTTGTCAAAGACGGCTGGCTGACGGAATGCTACGGCATAGCCGGCAGCGTTGATACGGAAAACGGCACGGCGCTGCATCAGGTATCGGCGATGAGTCTTCAGCTGGTTTCCAGCCGGCAGCTTAAGATCAGCTTTGACGCCGGTTCACTGACGGTTTATCTGACCGGCTGTGAGGCTGCCTCATGAAACGGCGGATCTGGCGGCTGCCGGCAGTGACGCTGACCATGATAATGATAATCGTCATCACGGTGACCGTATGCGCCTGTCTGCTGATCAAGGCTGATTCGTATCGCCGCCAGGCTGATAATCTGAGCCGGGCGGTCATCATCAGCCAGAATGCCGCCAGCCTGTGGCAGGCGGCCGGATCGCTGACCGAACTGAATGAGCAGCTCGGCGGCACTGCCAGCGGCAGCACAATCCGGGTGGAAGGCTATGATGAACTTAACGAGGGGCTGTGTCTTGTCGTGCAGGTATATAACTGCGCTGACTCTTTCCCTTACGCCCAGATTACGGTATATTACAGCCAGAGCAGCGTTTATACCGCTACCGTTTACCGGCAGGGGGCTATCGGATCATGAACCGCCACGATAAGGGATATGCGGCGTTATGCCTGCTGGCCACGCTGACCGCTATTGTCTGTGCCGTCTTGAGCCTGCTGGCTCTGACCACGGCTTACCAGTCGGTCCAGCTGGCGGAAAAACAGGCCGCCCTGGCTGACAGTCAGTTTGACTGCCAGAAGCAGGCTTACCAGTGGCTGGAAAAAGTTGACAGCGGTCTGAAGGACGGCAGCTGGGACAGCAGCGAAACCAGCCGGCAGTTTGATGACGGCCAGAATCATGTGCTGATGGTAGAAATAGTCATAACTGATGATGAGTATAAAATAGTCCGCTGGCAGAGTGTGACGCTGTGGCAGGATGATTCGACTATTCCGGTTCTGCCGGCCGGGTCGCAACAGGAGGAATGAGAGCAATATGAGTGAAACTGAAAACCGTCTGCAGATGGACCGCATTCTGATCGAGGCGGCCAACAACCATGCTTCGGATATTTACCTTATCGGCGGCCTGCCGCTGACCTATAAGATCAACGGCTGCCAGATCCGCAGCTCCCAGTCCGGCCGGCTGCTGCCCCAGCAGCTTAACCGGCTGATTGCCGACCTGTACAAACTGGCCCGCCGGGATGAAAAGCTGGGTCACGGACTGTACGAAGATGATTTTTCTTTTGGCAATGATGTTGCCCGCTACCGCATCAATACGTTCTGCCAGCGCGGCAGTTTTTCAGCGGTTATCCGCATTGTCGCTTTCGGCATTCCTGATCCGGCCGCGCTGCATATTCCGGCTGTCGTCATGAAGCTGGCCGATCTGTCCAAGGGGATGGTTCTGTTCACTGGGGCCACCGGCAGCGGCAAGAGCACTACCCAGGCCTGCCTGATTGATGCCATCAACCAGAAATATGCCAAAACCATCATTACCATGGAAGATCCCATTGAGTTCATTCACCGTCACGCCAAGTCAATCGTTATCCAAAGGGAGATCAATACGGATACACCGAGCTATCTGGCCGCCCTGCGGGCTTCCTTCAGGGAAAGCCCGGATGTCCTTTTAGTCGGGGAGATGCGGGATAATGAAACCATCAGCACCGCTATGACGGCGGCTGAAACTGGCAAGCTGCTTTTCAGCTCGCTGCATACCATCAGCGCCGCTGATACCATTGACCGCATCATCGACGGCTTTGCGGCTAACCAGCAGAGCCAGGCCCGGATGCAGCTGTCACGGGTGCTGCGCTATGTTGTCTGCCAGCAGCTGATTCCGACCGCTGACGGTCTGCTCTATCCGGCTTTTGAGATCATGGAGGTAACTCCGGCCATCCGCAATCTGATCAGGGAGGGCAAGACCTACCAGATCAACACTATAATTCAGGAAAACCGGGCCGGCGGCAGCTGTCTGATGAATGACAGCCTGTGTGATATGACCAGCCGGGGACTGATCAGTCTGGAAACTGCTTTAAGCTACAGCGATGATCCGGCGTCCCTGCGCCGCCGGCTGGCCGGCTGACCAGACCGCCGTCAAAGACATCAGAAAGGCTGCCGTCGGGCAGCCTTTTTTATGGTATTTATTAGTTTTAGTGGCGGTTTGTCTTGTTGCCGCCGCTGAAACTGGAGCCGTTTTCTGAATTGTCATTAGTGGTGACGGAGCCGCCATTATGAGTGTAGGTGCCGTTGGTATCAATGGCCGTGTTGCCATTGCCGTTGCAGGTCAGATCAAGCGTACCGCCATTGATGGTTATACTGCCGTTGGCATCCAGACAGTCACCGTCCGAGACAATGGTGATTGTGCCGCCGTTAATGGTAATGTCGCAGCCGGTCTGCACTGAGAAGGTGTTGTTCCAGCCACCGGCCGTTCCGGAAGAATCAGCTCCGCCGGCAGCATTGATGCCGTCATCGGATGAAACAATGTCAATGATGCCGTCATTAACAGTTACGGCACTTCCTTCAATGCCTTCATAGCAGTAGGAGATGGCAAAGGTTCCGCCGCTGATAGTAACCTGGCCATCGGCGTGGATGGCGTCATCGCCGGATTTCAGTTCCAGCTGACCGGCGGCAATTTGAATATCACCGCTGCAGTGGATAGCGTCATCGGCACAGTCCAGACTGATGCTGCCGCCGGTAATGCTGATGCTGCCGCCGGCTTTCAGGCCCTTACAGCTTTCAGTGGCATCCGCACTGGCGGTGCGGACAAACGGACCGCTGGCATCACTGGTCAGAGTGACCGATGAACTGCCGGTGCCGGCGGTAATGACGATAGTGCCGGCGGTTACAGCCAGCGAAGAAGCCGCCTGGATGCCGTCGGTGGCGGAAGTGATGGTGATGCTGCCGCCGTTGATGACGATAAAGCCTTTATTCGAATCAGTGTTGGATGAATAGATGCCATCGCTGCCGGCCACAATGGTAATGGTGCCGTCGCTGATAGCCACACAGTCCTTGCCGCGCAGGCCGTCTTTGACGGCAGTTACATTGATAATGCCGCCGGTAATCACCAGATTATCCTTGGAAACAATGCCGTGGGCCAACTGGCCGCTGACGGTCAAACTGCCGCTGCCGTTGATGGCCAGATCCGACTTAGAATAAATGGCCGCATCAGCACCTTCGTCATCAGCCGCATAGCTGCTGCCGTCGGCAACGCTGTTAACAGAACCGGCGGCCAGTGTCAGGGTGACTTTGTCCCCGCTGAGAATATAAACGGCGGGCCCGGAATCATTGGTGATGGTTACCCCGTTGAATACCAGCTGGACCTTGTCATCATCACCGGCCTTGATTACCAGCTGGCCGCTGTAAGATCCGGATAAGACATAAGTGCCGGCCTGTGAAATTGTGTAAGTCGCTTCGCTGAGGCTGGTCAGATCAACATAAACAGCGCTGCCGGCATCATAATCGGCCGTCAGGTCACTGTCCTTGTACTCATAGGTATAGACGTCAGTCAGCGCCACGACGGTCTGCTCTGTTGAATCAGAGCTGCTGTCATTTCCGGAAGCAGCCTGGCCGCAGCCGGTCAGCAGCAGGGCCGCCACCAGAATAGTGATAAGGGAAATCAGGTGTTTTTTCATTTTCAGTCCTCCATTGTCTGCGGCAGCTGTCTGAGCTGAATGGCAAGATTGCTGTTAAGGCTGCGCAGTTCATCAATAAACTGCTTGCTGGCGGTGTCATCGCGGAGAACAACCTGGTAGGTCAGATCAAACAGGCTGCCCATATCGGTTGTCTTGATCCGGATGAGCCGGTGGGTTTTGGTGTAGCGGGAAAATGCATCATCAAACAGCGTTGAGTAATCGACATTTTCCGGCAGCGTGATTTTAAGTTCTAAAGCGGATGCAGCCGCCAGCCCGAAGCGGGTCATGGTTATAAGCAGATAGCCGGCCGCAAAAATAAGAGTCAGGATACCGGCAATGCCGATGCAGCCGGTGCCGCAGGCCAGTCCGACGGCCATGGCCGCAAACAGCAGGATAATCTGCCGGGCGGAAAGAGGCAGGGAGCGGAAGCGGATCAGGGAAAAAGTGCCGGCCACCGCCACGCCGATTCCCAGACTGCCGTTGACCAGCAGGATGACATTCTGGACAATCAGCGGCATCAGCACTACCGTCAGGGCAAAGCCGCTGTTTTCAGTCGGCCGGCCCAGCGAATACAGCAGGGCCAGGATAAGGCCGAACAGCAGGGCCGTGCCGGCACAGATCAGATACTGCGCTATTGTGATATCTTCGGTAATAATACTTTCAAGCATAGTTAATCTCCTTGCTATCCGCATCGGACAGATACGATTTATTGACAGCGGTGACCGGCCGGAGGGCCCGGCTTGCTGAAATACAGTTTTGGTAACAGATCCCGTATTTGGAAAAGGCGCGGGGATAAATGGCCAGTTCGGCCAGAATATGGCAGAACCACAGTGGCAAAGCCCCGGCAATCTTTACTTCCATCAGAATCCGGTCATCGGGAAGCAGGAGCTGGCCGCTGCTGGAACTGGCCAGGGAAAGATCGGTCAGCCGGAAGCGGATGGCGCGGTCAAAAGTCAGCCGGAAGGACGGGCAGGCCGGGTCAAGCATGGCAAAGCGGCGGTAGGACAGATAGACCTTCGGTTTGAGGGGATAGCGGCTGTAAAGGGTTTTGATTTCACCCCTCAGCTGGCTGGCGGAAGCAGCATCGGGCTGGGCCAGTAGTGCTAAAGCCTGGTCAAGGGGCAGGGCGGTGCGGCGCTTGTAGACTATTCCGCGCAGTTTCTTTTTTATTTCAACATAGACCGGTCTGGTCCCGTCAGCCCGGCCATAGCTGCGCAGCCGCAGCTTTTCTTTATATACGGGTTTTTCAAGGCTGGTGCGGATTAAGTCATAACCATCGGTATCATAGTAGATATTGGCTATTTCATACCAGCCGTACTGGTCCGGTTCCAACCGCTGGCCAAGGGCGGTCAGCAGACAATTGTACTGATTCAGGGTAAGCAGATATTTTTGCTCGATACGCTTGAAGGTATCGTTTCTTTCATTCATTCAAAAGCCTCCTGTTCTGATAGATGCAATTTATCAGCCGGGTCTGAACATAAAATGAACAAAAAGGGAATTTTACCTGAATTTTACAATGGGCGGCCGGCGGGCTTTTTTGACAAAAGGGTCGTAATATGATAAGTAAATAGTGTCATCAGAGTGATGACGAAAGGACAGAAAAGGGCGTTGAACAAGAAAATTGGAGCTGCTGTACTGACGGCGGCACTGCTGACTAGCCAGCCGGCTGCCGATAAGGACAGCCTGATGGCGGCGGCGCAGTCCGTTACACCGATTGTCAGTGTTGATTACAGTGAAGTGGCTGATGATAAAGTTATAAAGAAAACCGGGGTCTGGGCTAAGTTTTTAATGCGGCTTGGCGCCATAACCACCGGCCTGGCTGCTTTCTGGCTGGTCGTGAAAAAGCGGCTGAATATCAAACAGTTCATCCAAGATCACGGCGGTTTTAAATTCGTGCTCTTTACCCTTATCGGCCTGCTTCTGATAGCCGGGGCGATTTATGCTTATGCCCGGCTGCAGCCGGAACAGTGGCAGACCGCCCGGGAATTGATCAGCAGCCTGCTGGTTGCCGTCGGCTTAGCCGCTTTGGCAGGACTGGCGTGGCAGATGGGCCGGCTGATTAACAGGAAGAAAAAACCGTTAAAACAGATAAACGGATAACTAAAAAGGCAGCGCGGGCTGCCTTTTATTATGGATTGACGGATTCAGTATGATTTTCGTTTTCCATATCTATGACCTTGCGGAACTGGGTTTCGTACAGCTCCTTGTAAAGACCGTTTTCGGCCAGCAGTTTCTGATGGCTGCCGGCTTCGGCAATGATGCCGTTGTCAATAACCAGAATCTGGTCAGCGGCCAGGATTGTCGACAGCCGGTGGGCAATGACGAGACTGGTCCTTTTCTGCATAAGTGTATCCAAAGCCTGCTGGATCAGACTTTCGGAAATGGAATCCAGCGAGGAAGTGGCTTCGTCAAGAATTAAAAACGGGGGGTCTTTCAGAATGACGCGGGCAATGGAAAGCCGCTGCTTTTCACCCCCGGAAAGTTTCAGGCCGCGGTTGCCGACGATGGTATTGTAGCCGGCCGGCTGGGCTTTGATGAATTCATCAAGGTTGGCATTCCGGCAGGCCCAGTCGAGCTGGTCGTCAGTGGCATCCGGCTTGACAAACAGCAGATTGTCTTTGATTGTGCCGTTGAAAAGGTAGGCCTCCTGACTGACAAAGCCGATATTGGAACGCAGGTAGGCCAGGTCAAACTGGCGGATGTCAACGCCGCCGATGGTGATGGCGCCGCCGCTGACATCGTAAAGCCGGGGCAGCAGGGAGGCAATGGTGCTTTTGCCGGCGCCGCTTTTGCCGACAAGCGCATAAGTCTTGCCGCTGGCCACAGCGAAGCTGACATCTTTAAGGACAGGATGATCGGCATCGTAATTAAAGGCTACATGATCATAAACGATATCGGCCTTATCCAGATCAGGCTTCTGCGGATTGGGCGGGGATACGATATCACTCCTGCGGTCGAGATAATCAAAAATACGGGTGAAAAGGGCCATTGAGCGGGTGAAATCAACCTGGATGCTCAGCAGCGACTGTACCGGCCGGTACAGCCGGTTGATCAAAGAAACAGTAGCGGTGATGACGCCTACGGTTAAAGCGGGACTGGTCTGACTGATGATAAGCCAGCCGCCGGCCAGATAAATCAGCAGCGGACCGATCTGGGTAAAGATGCCCATGATGACCCGGAACCATTTGCCGGCGCGGTCTTCCTTGATGGCCAGATCGCAGACCTGGCGGTTGACCTTTTCAAATTCCTCGTTTTTCTGCTCTTCCCGGGCAAACAGCTTTATTAACAGCGACCCGGAGACACTGAGGGTTTCATTGATTATGTCATTAAGCTCATCCCGCTTGCTCTGATTGGCGCTCAGCAGCTGATAGCGGGCTTTGCCGGCCTGACGGGTCGGCATAATCAGCAGGGGGATTATCAGCAGGCCGACAATGGCCAGCTGCCAGTTCATGGCAAACAGGGCCACGACGGTGGTGACAACAGTGGCGATGTTGCTGACAATGCTTGTCAGTGTATCGGAGATGACCGAAGCCACGCCGTTGATGTCACTGTTCATCCGGGTGATTATTTCACCCTGCTTTTCATTGGTGAAGAAAGAATGGGGCATGGTCTGCAGATGACGGTACATCTCGTTTTTCATGTCATAGATGATGCGCTGGGAGATCCAGGCATTGATGTAGCTTTCCAGAACCCCGATTATCTGGGAGGCAAAAAGGGTGATCAGGGCCAGGCCGACTAACTGCAGCAGCAGTTTCATATCCTTGGCCGTCAGGGCCGTATCAATAATGCGGCCGGTGATAAGGGAAGGCAGCAGGCCGAGCAGGCTGGAGATAATGATGACGAATAAAACAGCTGTCAGCTGCCATTTATAAGGCTTTAGATAGCTTAAAACCCGTAAAATAAGGGCTTTGGTAATGCGTGGTTTGTTCTGCTGCTCCTCTTCGGTCAGGAAATTGTGAGGGCGGCGGGGCGGACGATTGCTCATAAGGTATCAGCTCCTTTCAGTTAGATAAGGTACCTGATGAATAGTATACCATCAGACTGACCTTGTCAATATAATAAGGGACCTTAATATTGTTTTTTGAGGTTATATTGCCTTTTTCAAGTGTCAAAGCGGCCTGGTAAGGGTATACTTATACCCAAAAGGGGAAAGCTATGGACACCAGGCAGTGGTTCAGAAAAGGAATGCGGGACGGGCTGCCGGTTGCCGGCGGCTATTTTGCGGTGGCCCTGACTTTGGGGCTGGCGGCCCGCAATGCCGGGCTTACGGCCCTGCAGGCGACAGTGACAAGCCTGCTGATAAATGCTTCCGCCGGGGAGTTTGTCGGCTTTACCATGATTGCCCAGTCAGCCGGCTATCTGCAGGCCATGGCGATGGAAGCCATTGCCAACGCCCGCTACCTGCTGATGTCTTTTGCCCTCAGTCAGAAAATAAAGCCTTCGGCTTCGGTTGGCCAGCGTCTGGTGCTGGGGTTTGACATCACAGACGAGCTATTCAGCCTGTCAATGGGAGTGGACGGCTATCTTGTCCCCCAGTATACCTATGGCGCCATGCTGGTATCCATTCCCGGCTGGGCGCTGGGTACTTTAACCGGTGTTCTGCTGGGTGATATCATGCCGCCGGCCCTAGCCAGTGCGGCCGGGGTGGCGCTGTACGGAATGTTTATCGCGGTATTCATCCCGCCGGCCCGCAAGAACAGGGTGGTGGCCGCTGTTGTGGCGGTCAGCTTTGCGGCAAGCTATCTGGCTGATTATTTTGGCTGGCTGCCGTCTTCCCTGCGGCTGATTGTGCTGACCCTGGGCCTGTCGCTGGCCGCAGCCCTGCTGTTTCCTGTAAAAACGGAGGCCGGCGATGAAAAATAATGTCTGGATCTATATCATTGCCATGGCGGCCGTTACCTTTGCGATAAGGGTGCTGCCCCTGACCCTGATAAAAAAAGAAATAAAAAACCGGACCGTGCGGTCCTTTCTGTACTACCTGCCTTATGTAACCCTGGCGGTGATGACCTTTCCGGCCATTCTTTCAGCCACCCAGAGCATCTATTCGGCTCTGGCGGCGCTGATTGTCGGAATCACGGCCGCCTGGCTGGGCGTCAAACTGCTGGGTGTTTCGCTGCTGTGCTGTGCGACGGTTCTGCTTATTGAATTGTTTCTCTAGTTTTCCGGCTGACGATGCGTGCAGCCTGCTTCTGGATATCTTTGGCGCACTCCACAAGATAATACTGGTCAGTGTCATCAAAGCGCTTCAGCAGCGGCGAGTCAATATCCAGCACGCCGAACAGTTCGCCATAGATGAAAAGCGGAATGACGATTTCGCTGTTGGAGGCGCTGTCACAGGCAATGTGACCGGCAAACTGATGGACGTCATCAACAATAATCGGGGTCAGCGCCACGGCACAGCGGCCGCAGACGCCCTGGCCGATTTTAATCTTTTCACAGGCCGGCCGGCCCTGAAAAGGACCCAGGGTCAGCTTTGAGCCGTCTTTGAGATAGTAGCCGACCCAGTTGATGTCATTAAGCAGCAGCATGAAAAGGGCGGAAGTGTTAGCCATCATGGTAATCATGTCATCCTGGCCTTCCAGCATGGCTTTGAGCTGGTCAGTCAGGGAAATGTAAGCCTGTTTTTTATCCATTGCGGTCACCTTTTCTCTATTCTATCAAAAAAAAGAAAGCCGGGCTTTCTCTTTTTATCATTCAGTCTTTCTGCAGCAGCTGCAGATACTGCTGGAACAGCTGCTCATTCTCCGCCGGATCAAACGGCGAAAGATGATTCTGGCTGGCCTGCACAATAGCGGCCATCTGCTTTTTCAGAATTGCATCGAGCTGATCCGGATAGTGCATGCTTTCACTGTGCTGCTGGTATTCATCCTGGTCTAACAGGATAATCCGGCCGTCCGGGAAGATCTTGTAATCCAGATCATAGTCGATGTATTTGATGGCTTCACCGTCATACAGCGCCGGCGAGGCAAGGTTGCAGTAATAATAGACACCGTTTTGCCGCAGCATGGCAATGACATTGAACCAGGCTTTGGTATAAAGAAAGTAAAGGGCCGGTTCGCGGGTATACCAGCGGCGGCCGTCTTCGTCGCTGACCCAGGTCTTATCGGTGATGGCAACAAAGCGGTTTTCATCAGCCTGCAGCACAAAACCCTGGTCCCAGCTGCGGTGCAGCCGGCCGTCGTGCTTAAAGCTCTGGATGAAAACCTGGGATAAAACCGGCGGCAGCATGAATAGTCAATACCTCATTTCTTGCTGATAACAGGCTGCAGGGCTTTCAGCAGCAGCGGAACGGCGATCAGATCCAGCAATAAAGTCGGACCCAGATAGGAAGCCTGGTAAACCATCGAGCCCCACAGGGCGGTCTGCCATACAATCATACCGCTGACCGTGGAAAAAACAAAGCGGATCAAAGTGGTAATCAGAATTCCAGAGTAAAAATACTTATAGTTTGGAAACAGGCAGGCCAGTCCGTAGACGGCATAGCCCAGCAAATAATCCAGCAGAAAGCTGACCATGCCATAATAGGTGACTGAACCGTAGGCAAAGCCGACCAGTACGGTGACGACGGCAACGATCATGCCTTTCTTCCAGCCCAGATGATAGCTGGCCACCAGCAAAACGATGGTCCCTACCCCCAGCGAGCCGCCCTGGGGCATCTTGAAAGCCCCGTAGTAGGTATGCAGCAGATCAATGGCAACATAGACTGCGGCATACATGGCCATGAAAACCCAATCCCTAAGTGTAAACTTTTTCATAAAAAAACACCTCCGTGTCAGGTGTCTTGAACTTCCTACGCTGGTGTTAGCCAGATCAGGTCCAAAGGGTATTTCTCAGCACAAGGCACCCCTGTTCGCCTATTATCATAGCACTAAGACGGCTTATTGCAACCACAATTGCGCTGCTAAGCCTTTTTTTTAGTTGGCAGGGCTGTTAAAATGATGGCAAAGAAGGGAGACCTGACTCCATGAAAAAAGTAATCGCCATTGTTGACGATGAGAAAGATTTAAACGAATTGATGAAGAGCTATCTGGAAAAAGAAGGCTATGAAGTCCGCTCCTATTACACCTATGAAGAAGCCCTGGCCCATGTGTCTGATGATGATGTCCATCTCTGGCTTCTGGATATCATGCTGGATGAGAAGAGCGGCTTTGATCTGTTCGAGGAGATCCGCCAGCAGACCAAGGAAGTTCCGGTCATCTTCATTTCAGCCCGGGACAAGGAATTCGACCGGGTCATCGGTCTGGAGAAGGGCAGCGATGATTATATAACCAAGCCCTTCAATATGAAAGAGGTTATCCTGCGGATCAATAATATCATGCGCCGGACCTACCGTGACGACATGAACATAAGCGTTGACGGCTATCTGATAGACGTGTCCCAGCGCAAAGTCCGCAGCAGTCATGATACCGTGGAGCTGTCGACTAAGGAGTTTGACATGCTGATGATGTTTGTCCGCAACCGCAAAACCGCTTTTTCCCGCGAGCAGATTCTGCTGAATATCTGGGGCAGCGATTATTACGGCTCTGACCGGGTGGTTGACGACACCATGCGCCGGCTGCGCAAGAAGATGCCCAAACTGAGCATCAATACCATTTACGGGTTTGGCTACCGGTTAGGCTGATGAAAAAGTACATTACCCGTCTGACTGACTTCAGCCTGTTTCAGCAGCTGCTGATGATCATTTTCATCCTGGCCTTTTCGCTGGGAGTGTTTTATCTTGTCTATCTGCGCGGCTCGGTCAACGATTTTGTGACGGCCCGGGTCATGGAACTGCTGCAGCGCAGCCAGGAGACGGTTGTATATAATCTGAAGTCGGGTCAGACCGGCATCTCCGAACTGCAGTATGATGCCGATGTCATGCATTTTGTCTATTCGGACAAACAATTCTATTCATACTACGGCCAGCTTTCCTATACCAATGAATTCCGCAATATCGTCCGCCAGCAGATTGCCGGCGGTCTGCAGCAGGGCAATTGGAAAGAAGGCACTTTTGACAGCGGGGGAACCTACTACTACCGGGCACTGGCCCTGGATGACAATAAGATCATAATTTCCGTTATCAGCGAGACCTATGCGGATAACATCGAAAAGTCGCTGCTTTCCAGCATTACGGATGTTTCGGCCCTGGTCATCATCGTTCTGATATTTATTCTGATGGGCTGGGTTCTGACCATCATAGCCCCTCTGCAGCAGATCCGCTCATATCTGGAGCGGGTTAAAAACGGCGATGCCAATGCCACCCTGCGGGTTGACCGCAAGGATGAGATAGGGGAACTGGCTTTGGCCATTGTGGATATGCGCGATGAACTGAAGCAGCAGGAAATTACCAAGGAAGAAATGATTCATAACATCTCCCATGACCTGAAGACGCCGATCGCCACCATCAAATCATATGCCCAGTCAATCAAGGACGGCATCTATCCCTATGACACGCTGGAAAAAAGTGTTGATGTCATCATCGATAACGCCGACCGGCTGGAGCACAAGGTGTACAGCCTGCTGTTTTTAAACCGGCTGGATTATCTGATGGAGCAGCAGCGTGATACGGACAAGACTACGGATATGCTGGAAACCATCAACACGGTTACCACCAATCTGAAGATGCTGCAGCGCAATATAAAAGTGCAGCTTGATCTTCAGCCGGCGGTTTTCAAGGGCGATTCAGAAAGCTGGCGGGTGGTCGTGGAGAACCTGCTGGACAATGCCTTAAGATATGCCTCCCGCAAGATCATCGTCACCCTGACGCCTTATACCCTGACCGTCTATAATGACGGCGAACCGATCTCGGATGAGCGGATGGACCGGCTTTTCAAGCCGTTTGAAAAGGGCTCCAAAGGCCAGTTCGGTTTAGGCCTGAGCATCTGCTACAAGGTCTGCAATACCTACGGCTATGACATCGACGCCGAGAATCTGGAAAAGGGAGTGGCCTTTAAAATCGTCTGCCGCAATATTCCCAAGGCGCCCCGGACCAAGCACTTTGACCGTCATCCTGAAGCTGATAAAAAGCCGGTCAAACCGGCAGAGCCGGCCGGCCGCACCAAGCCGAAAACAAAAGATAAAAAAGATTCAAAATCGGCTTGATTTCCAGCCGATTTTTAAATGACGATAAGGCTGTCTAAGGCGGTATGGGGGTGGTATAATAAAGGGGCGAAAAGGGGGAAAAACGCCTATGACAAAACATGAATTAACGGCTGCCAGTCTGATCTCACAGCTGGTGAAATTACGACAGACGGATTCCCTTAAGTCGCTGCTGGCCGGCTTTAACATGGTTGACATTGCCGGAGTAGTGGAAAAAATGTCAGTATCAGACGCTTTTTTTATTTTCAAGATTCTGCCCAAGGATGAATCGGCGGAATTGTTTTCGTATCTTTCCAAAAATAAGCAGGAAGATTTTATCCGGATGCTGACCGGACCGGAGCTCAATAAGGTTTTGGATAATCTGTATACCGATGATATCGTTGACTTCATCGGGGAGATGCCGGAGGCCATAGTCAATAAGATTCTCAAGGCGGCTTCGGCGGAGACCCGGGCGGAGATAAACATGCTGCTGAGCTATAAGGAAAACAGCTGCGGCTCGATCATGTCAACTGATTATATGACTCTGTCCGCTGCCGATACGATCGGCCAGGGCATGGCCCAGCTGCGCCGGCTCGGCCGGCATGCCGAAAACCAGCATTACTGCTATGTTTTGGACAATAACAAGCTGGTCGGGGTCATCTCCCTGAAGGATGTTCTTTTTCTGCCTAACGCGGATATGATATCCGACAAGATGTCGACTGACATCATTTCGGTTTCTACCAGCGATGATCAGGAAGAAGCCATCAGGACCATGCAGAAGTATGACTGGTCGCTGATTCCGGTTGTTGATGATGAAAACAAACTGGTCGGAGTAATCACGGCTGATGATGTGCTGGATGCCATGCAGCAGGAAGCCACTGAAGATATTCAGAAAATGGCCGGTGTGGTGCCGCTGGAAAAATCATATCTGGAGACCCGCAGCTGGCAGATGGTCAAATCCCGGCTGCCCTGGCTGGCTTTAATGCTGCTGACAAACTCTTTTTCCAGCATGATAGTCAGCGCAAACCTGCCGCTGCTGATTGCCTATCCGGTGCTTTACCGGTTTACCCCGATGCTGATGGATACTTCCGGCAATGCCGGATCGCAGGCTTCAACAATGGTCGTCAGAGGCATCACCGTTGACGATCTGAAGTTTAAGAACTTTTTCCAGATCATGTTCAAGGAACTGCGGATCGGTTTTGTCTGCGGTCTTGTCCTGGGCCTCTTTAACATTGCCCGCATTGCCATTCTGATGCCGGATGTATCGCTGGCTGTCAACCTGGCCACTTCACTGACGGTCTGGGTGATTGTCATTGCCGCCAATCTGGTCGGCAGCGCCCTGCCGCTTTTGGCGGTCGGCATCCACACTGATCCGGCGGTCATGTCCGCGCCGATTCTTTCAACTGTTACCGATATAGTTTCCTTAAGTGTTTACTTTGCCCTGGTGCAGCTGTTTCTGTAGAGAGGAGAACGCCCATGAAAGAAGAAAAAATGACGTCTGCGGTTTTACAGCTGCAGCAATTTGTTGAAAAGCGTGATATCGTCGGGCTGCGGGACTATTTTGCCCGTGGCAATATTGTCGATATCGCCGGGCCGTTTGCCCAGCTGCCGGTTCAGGACGAGCTGTTTATTTTCAAGACCCTGCCGCATGCCGACGCGGCGGAGCTTTTTACTTACCTGTCGGCAGACGACCAGCAGAAGCTTATCACCGAGCTGACCGGTCCGCAGATCAAGACCATGCTTGACAACATCTATTCGGATGATGTGGCTGACTTCATCCAGGAACTGCCGGCCAATATGGCCCGCAAGGTTTTAAAGGCGGCCACCAAAGAGCAGCGGGAGGAGATCAACCTTCTGCTGAGCTATAAGGACGGCACCGCCGGCAGCATCATGACAACCGATTATCTGGAACTGAAATCGAATGTCACCGTCGGCACCGCTATCGAGCAGGTCAAAAAGCGCAGCGAAGAGGCGGAAACGGTGCAGACCTGCTATGTTATTGATTCCAGCCGCCACCTGGTCGGTCAGATCGACCTGTATGATCTGGTTTTCGAAAAGCGCAAAACGCCGGTCAGTGATGTCATGGACCAGTCGGTCAAGGCCATCAAGACCAGCGAAGACCAGGAAGAGGTCATGAGACTGTTCCAGGAATATGATGCCTCGGTCATGCCGGTGGTCAACGATGATGACTGCCTTATCGGCATCATCACCATCGATGACATCATGGACGTCATGGAAGAGGAGACCACCGAGGATATTCACAGCATGGCGGCCGTCACACCCCTGGAAGATTCGTATATCGACTCTTCTGTCAAGGCTATTGTGAAAAGCCGGCTGCCCTGGCTTTTGATCCTGCTTTTATCGGCAACCTTTACCGGCACAATCATTACCAATTACGAATCAGCTCTGGCCGCTCTGCCGGCTTTGTCAACGTTTATACCCATGCTGATGGATACTTCCGGCGATGCCGGCTCACAGGCTTCAACAATGGTTATCCGCAGCATCGCTGTCGACGGTTTGAAACCGGCGGACTTCTTTAAGGTTCTGGGCAAGGAAATCAGTGTGTCTTTTATGGCCGGCATCGGCCTGATGGCCCTGAATATTGTCCGGATCATGATATTCAACCCCGATTATGGCCTTGAGGTGGCGCTGACCATGTCGTTTACGCTGCTGTGCACCGTTCTGATGGCCTCGATTCTGGGCGGGACGCTGCCGCTGCTGGCCGTGACGCTTAAACTTGATCCGGCCAGTGTCGTGTCACCGATGATAACCGCCATTGTTGATGCGCTGAGTCTGATTGTCTATTTTGAAATAGCGGTTCAGCTGGTTGGCTTATAGAAGCAGCAGCTATGCTATAATTAATAAACAACAGGAGGAATATATAATATGAGTACACCGCATAATACAGCCAATAAGGGTGATATCGCAAAATTGGTTCTGATGCCGGGCGATCCTTTGCGCGCCAAATACATGGCCGAAAAGTATCTTGAAAATCCCGTGCAGTTTAACAATGTCAGGGGCATGCTCGGCTTTACCGGCACATACAAGGGCCACCGCGTCTCCATTATGGGTTCAGGCATGGGAGCGCCTTCTATCGGCATTTATTCCTATGAGCTGTTTGCCTTCTATGATGTTGAAGCCATCATCCGGATCGGCTCGACCGGCTCAATGAAGCCCGAAGTCAAGATTTATGATGTCGTGCTGGTCAAGGAAGCCTATTCGGAATCCACATATGCAAGAACGGTTTCCGGCTATGACAAGAATGTCACCTATCCCAGTCCGGAGTTAAACAAGCAGATTGAAGAAGCGGCCGGCCAGCTGAATATCCCGCTGGTCTGCGGCAATGTCAATTCTTCGGATGTCTTTTATTCGCTGATCCCGGAAAAGAACATGGAGTTTTCCAAAGCCCATGACTGCTGCTGCGCTGAAATGGAGTCATTCGCCCTGTTCCACAATGCTGCTGTCAATCACAAGAAGGCAGCCTGTCTGCTGACTGTTTCTGATTCAATGGTTACCAAAGAAGAGACAACGGCTGCTGAAAGAGAGAAGTCATTCACCCGGATGGTGGAAGTCGCTTTGGAATTAAGCAAGATCTATGATTGAGTACAGCCAGCGGATTATTGAAAAGGTGAAGACCGAAAACGCTGACCAGCCGGAGTTCATTCAGGCGGTCAGCGAAGTAGTCGCTTCCCTTGATCCTTTGTTTTCGGCTCATCCCGAATATGAAAAGGCCGCCGTTTTGGAAAGACTGATTGAACCGGAGCGGGCGGTCATGTTCAAGGTGCCCCTGGAAACCGATGACGGCCGGCTGGAAGTATACCGGGGCTACCGGGTTCAGTTCAACAGCGCCATCGGGCCCTATAAGGGCGGCCTGCGCTTTCATCCTTCGGTCAACCTGTCCATCATGAAGTTTCTCGGCTTCGAGCAGATTTTCAAAAATGCCCTGACAACTTTGCCGATCGGCGGGGCCAAGGGCGGCAGCAATTTCAATCCCAAAACCCACAGCGAAGCGGAAATCCGCCGGTTCTGCCAGAGTTTTATGACCGGACTGTACCGCTACATCGGCCCGGACACGGATGTGCCGGCCGGGGACATGGGCGTCGGCGGCCGGGAGATTGGCTATCTTTACGGCCAGTACCGCCGGCTTACCGGCACCAGCACGGCCGGAATTCTGACCGGCAAGGGCCTGACTTTTGGCGGCTCGCTGGTCCGCACCGAGGCCACCGGCTTCGGCCTTATCTATTTTCTGCGGCAGGTGCTGCAGCAGCATCCCATCGCAAATCCTTCAATCATTATTTCCGGCTGCGGCAATGTTGCCATGTATGCGGCGGTCAAGGCCCAGCAGTGCGGCTATAATGTCATTGCCATTTCCGATTCGCAGGGCTACATAGCTGATGACGATCTGGATATGGATATCATCAGACAGATCAAAGAAAAGAACCACGGCAGTCTGGAGACCTATCCCGGCTTAGCCGGCCATGGCCGCTATGGCCGCGGCAGTGTCTATGATGCGGCTGTCAAAGCTGATATCGTTCTGCCCTGCGGCACCCAGAATGAAATAAACGAAAAGAGGGCTGCTGCCATCATCGCCGGCGGCACCAAGATCGTGGCCGAAGGGGCTAACATGCCGAATGACAATCAGGCCATTGCCCTGTATAGACAGGCCGGGGTTATCTTTGTGCCCGGCAAAGCGGCTAACGCCGGCGGGGTTGCGACCAGTGCCCTGGAGATGTCGCAGAACAGCCAGCGCCTCAGCTGGACTTTTGAAGAGGTTGACGCCAAGCTGGAAGGAATCATGCAGAGCATTCACCGGCAGTGCCAGTCGGCCTGCCGGCAGTATGGTCTGCCGGAAGATGACTATGTATCCGGGGCCAATCTGGCCGGGGCGGCCAAGGTAATAACCGCCATGATCAGCCAGGGTCTGTACTGAAAGACAGAGGAGGCTTAACCGCCTCCTTTTTTGTCGGCCGGCCGGACTTTTATGCCGTGTTGAAATGGCGGCGGCATTTAAGGTATAATGCTAATATGCCTTGAATAAGGCACTGATTATGGGCATAGAAAATTACAAAAAGGTGTCAGTGTGAAAGATAAAAGAACAGTTAAAGAGCCTAAAGGGCCTAAAATAAAAAAAACACGGTCTAAAAAAGAAATTGCCTTCCAGATCATCAATTCGGTGCTGGTGGTGGCTATTTTAGGCTTTTATACGTATCGGCTGTTTTATTACAAGAGTGAATTTGACAAGAAAAGGCAGTCCGTCAATACGGTCTTCTTTTCGGACACCCTGATCAACAGCATTGATCTGATGAGCGAAAGCGGACTGCATGAGAATACCGACGGCTCCTATACCGTTACCGGCATGGCGACAACCAATTACGTTTCTTATTCGGGCATGACCTACCGGGTCGTTGGCATCAATACCAACGGCAACGTCATCTTAGTCAGCGAAAATCCCCTTACCGTGCTGGCCAGTGATGCCACGTCTTCTTTTGAATCCAGCTCGCTTTACCGCTGGCTTAACAGCATAGAAAATGATCCCTATTCCGGAATCTTTTATAATTCGCTTAATATGCCCTTCGGCACATTGGCTACGGGCAGCCGCTGCCTGGATATCATTGATGATGTTGCCGCCATCGGCTGCACCCAGACCAATGACAGCATTGAAGTCAGCCTGCTGACCCTCAATGATTACAAAAATGCCGGCGCCAAGGACAGCTATCTCAATAACCAGCAGTCCTTCTGGCTTTCCAGCCAGAACAGCTCCGGACAGTATTGGTATGTCACCGCTGACGGCACGCTTTCTTTAGCCAGCGAGGTCAGCCAGATGTTCGGGATCCGGCCGGTCATTACCTTAAGCTATGAAGTCATTGCCTCGGCCGGCAAGGGCACCGCGGCTAATCCCTATGTCATCAGCACGGCTGCGGTAGTTGCTACCGCTGCCGACTGCCAGCCGGGCGATTATGTCTCTTACGGCGGCCAGCTGTGGCGCATCGAGCAGGCTGGCGACAGCGGAGCCGTGGCCATCATGGATGGCGTCATTAAGAATGCTGACGGCACCGATTATCTGACCAGCTATGGCAAAACCAGTCTGTTTACAACGGCTTCGGGCCTGGGCAAATACCTGAATTCCACTTTTATAAAGACTTTACCGGATTACAAGAATGTCCTGGTTGAATACAGCTGGTCCTATGGCAGCTATCCGACATCCGGACCGTTTGACTATACCCGCAATTATGAGGCTTCATACAAAAGCTATGTGGGCATACCCAATGCTTCATTTATGTTTTTGAATGAGTACGGCAACATTTTCCTTTCAACCTATAACAGCGATACCGACAAGCTGATCTACACCATTTCTGAAGATTTCAATCTGTATGCCACGCTATTGGCTGATACCGCCCGCTGCCGGCCGGTTATCTGCTTCAACGCGGCGGCGGCTGTCAGCAGCGGCAGCGGCAGTCAGGCTGATCCTTACCTGATTGGAGGTGGCGTCTGATGGCTGTTTACAATCGTGATGAAATTAAAAGACTGGTTGATGAAATCCAGCAGCAGACTCCGGAAAACCGGCCCGAAGGGGCGGCCGGCCTGTTTAACGCGGCCGCCGTTAATAAAACACCATCCGTCAGTCCGGCCATTGATGAAAAGCCGGCGGCTGTTATACAACAGCCAGCCGCTGATACTGAAAAAGAGGCTGCCGTCGGCTGGCTGACTGATGATGACAAGCCGGCACCGGTCCTTCAGCCGGCGGCACCGGTTGAACCGGCTGTCCAGCCGCCGGTCCAGGCAACTGGTAAGAAGAAAGAAAATAAGGACCGCAAGGCTAAAAAAGAGCGGCACTACAGCTGGTTTACCAAAACACTGCTGGTAATTGATGTCTGTGCCATCCTGTGTTTTGCGGTGGCTTACGGACCGCTGGATTTTTTCCGCAACTGGCTGGTTACCACTTCTCTGACTACGGCGACCCACCGTTATTTTGCCTATGTGCTTTATTCACAGACAACCGTAAAAGCGATTGCTGATGCCAACGTGACCATCGAAGCCGGTGATAAATCGGATTCGTCGCAGATTGTCTTCACGGATCCTTCGACAGTTGTAACCTACACCTCGGTTTATGATCAGCAGGTTCTGACAAAGGACGCCGGCAATGACCTTTATAAGGTCATCGAGCTGAGCGAAGACAACTATCACGGCTATGTGGTGGCAATCTATGATCCTTCCAAGATAGATCTGGTCATGGCCAAGTCAAAGTATGGCGATACCATGACGACCTTTGCCAAGAATAACAATGCCAATGTGGCCATTAATGCCGGCGGCTATAAGCGCTATGCCAATGATGTCATCTACACCAAGGGCAATATTATCGTCGACGGACAGATTTATAAGAACAACGGCAATGCCAATCAGATGATCGGCATGAAAGACAATGTGCTGTGCCTGGCGACCCAGACGGCCCAGGATGCCGTTGACAACGGCTGGCGCTGGGCGGTCCAGTTCGGTCCTTTCCTGGTTGTCAACGGCGAAAAGTCAACCTTCAAGGGCAATGGCGGCTACGGCGTACAGCCGCGTACGGCCATCGGCCAGCGTAAAGACGGAATCGTGCTGTTTGTAATAATTGACGGCCGCTCCTCCAACAGCAAGGGCATCAGCATGCCTGACCTGGCTGAAGTGATGGTTCGCTATGGCTGCTATAACGCCGCCAATCTTGACGGCGGCGGCTCGACAACGCTGGTAGTGGAGGGCAACCTGACTAATCAGCCCCGCGGCGACGGCTGGGGAGCCATCTCCGAGCGGCATGTCTATAACGCTTTGATTGTCAAAGAATAACAACAACCAAAGGGCTCTGCGGAGCCTTTTGTCTAGGGGGAGAGCAGCTGATGCATAAGAGGGTGATGATGACAGAAGGCAATATTTACCAGCGGCTGCTGGCGTTTGCCCTGCCCATATTTATTGGAAATCTGTTTCAGCAGCTGTACAATACCGCTGATACAATAATTGTCGGCAAGTTTGTCTCATCCCAGGCCCTGGCGGCCGTTGGCTCTACTTCATCCATCATCAATCTGCTGATCGGTTTTTTTACCGGTGTTGCCACCGGGGCCGGAGTGGTCGTGGCCCGGTTTTACGGGGCCGGCCGCTATGACCGGCTGCGCAAATCGATTCAGACCTTTATCCTGTTTGCGGCCGGCGGCGGTCTGCTGCTGACAGTTGTCGGCTTTTTCGGCAGTCACCGCTTTCTGATCTGGACCGGAGTCCCTGATGAGTGTCTGCAGAATGCTTCCCTGTATCTGCGGATTTATTTTCTCGGTGCAGTCGCCAATCTGCTGTATAACGCCGGGGCCGGCATTCTGCGGGCTGTCGGCGATTCCCAAAGACCGCTGTACTTTCTGATTGCCACCACAATTCTCAATGTGGTCCTAGACCTGTTTTTTATCGGTGTCTGCCAAATGGGCGTGGCCGGAGCGGCGCTGGCAACAATTATCTGCCAGACGGTTTCAGCCCTGCTGGTGATTCTGACGCTGCTTGTAACAAAGGAAGAGTACAAACTGCAGTTCAAGGGCATTGGCATTGACTGGCCGATTCTGCATGACATCATCAGTCTGGGCCTGCCGGCCGGTCTGCAGGCGGTTATAGTTTCAGCCTCCAATGTACTGGTGCAGGCCAATGTCAACAGTTTCGGAACCAATGTGATGGCCGGCTTTACCTCCGGCAGCAAGGTTGATGCCTTTCTGGATTTGATGCAGCAGACAGCCAACCTGACCATCACAACCTTTGTCGGCCAGAATATGGGAGCCCAGAAGTACCGGCGGGTCAGGGAAGGCATAAAGGCTATGTATATAATTGCGGCCGGCGCCATCGGCGCGGCTACGGTTGTGATTCTGGTTTTTGCCAATCCCATTGCCGCCTTTATTGATAACGATCCCGCTGTCATACCTTATACGGTACTGATGATGCGGCTGGCCGATCCCTGCTATATTATCCTGGCCTACAACAGCATCAATGTCGGCGCCATGCGGGCGGCCGGCTATTCAACGCAGCCTTCTATAATCGTGGTTTTGAATTATACTGTAATCAGACAGATCTATCTGTGGTTTATGATTCGTTATTTCCGGGATGTGGTCTGGCTGTTTGCCTGTTACCCGCTGACATGGCTGACATGTGCCATCTGCATGCATTTCTATGCCCGCCATACCAACTGGCTGGGCAAGATTGATGAGAAGATAAAGCTGGAAACAGCTGATGAGTAAAAGGAAGGTGGATTTATGGATGAAATTGCCCGTTTGCAGCAGATAATTGATGAAAGCCGCCGGCTGGTCTTTTTTACCGGGGCCGGGGTTTCCACGGAAAGCGGCATTCCTGATTTCCGCAGCGTTGACGGCCTGTACAATCAGAAATACCGGTACCCGCCCGAGACGATTATCAGTCATTCCTTTTTTGAGAGCAATCCGCAGGAGTTTTACCGTTTCTACCGTGACCGGATGATTTATCCGCAGGCCCGGCCCAATCCGGCGCATCTTGCCATGGCGCAACTGGAGCAGGCCGGAATCTGCCTGGGCGTAGTGACGCAGAACATCGACGGACTTCATACCGTAGCCGGCAGTAAAAATGTGGCCGAACTGCATGGCTGCATTAACCGCAACCACTGTCTTGACTGCCACCGGGAATATGGCCTGCAGGCCATTACGGAAACCGAAGGACTGCCAAAATGCAGTTGCGGCGGTCTTATCAAGCCTGATGTCGTTCTTTATGAAGAAGGCCTGGATCCGGATGTCATCGACAGGGCCGTCGATATGATAGCGCAGGCCGATACCCTGGTGGTGACCGGAACCTCGCTGATTGTCTATCCGGCGGCCGGCCTGATCAATTATTTTACCGGTTCCCATCTGGTGGTCATCAATAAATCAGCCACCCCGCAGGATAGTGCGGCTGAACTTGTCATCGCCCGGCCGGTCGGTCAGGTAATGAGCCAGATCCGCATACCCGACCGGCTGAAGACGGACTGATTCTGAAATGTTAATATTAACCTAAAAAAAGAAAGCTGTGCTTCCTTTTTTACGGCCGTATCTTTACTGCTGGTTTTCCTCCGGATAGTCATCGTCATCATCTTCCGCTTCTTCTTCAACGGCATCTTCTTCATCCTCTTCATCCTCTTCATCATCGTCATCATCGTCATCATCTTCATCATCTTCATCGTGATGATGGTGATGCGGGCTGCCGCTGACTCCCTGCAGCACCGGCGGCTGGTAGCTGGCCAGATCTTCTTCATCGTATAAGGCACTGTTGGGATGCTGCCCAAAATCCTTGATCAGCCTGGTGGCGATGTGGATGTTCTTGATGATGGGATCAAGCATCAGCAGATCGGTATCCAGAATGAAATCATAACTGTCCGGAGTCAGAAACCAGACAATATGGACACTTGGTGTGACCTCCAGGGCAATCAGATGATCGATCTGCAGTTCGCCTTCTTCGTCATAATTATAGACCGGCAGCTTGGTCTGGGCCATCTGCTCCCACAGTTTCTGGTTGTCCGGATCTTCTTCCGTCTCCGGATCAAATTCATAGTGAATAGTAAGCTGCAGACCCTTGAGCCGGGGATCAGCATTCTCCACCTTGATTAAATCAGGCAGCAGCTCTCTTTTGTAGTCTATCTGGGAGAAGGATTTAATAAACTGGTAGGTATTGTATTCCTGGTTGTAGACCACGGCTCCGTACTTACGGATCTCATGGTCGAATTCTTTGATAAACTCACATTCCGGATCAGAATAATCAACAATCTGGCCGGTATAGATATCACGCATTTTTCATCACCTCCCTCATTATATAATGAATTTGCGTTTCTGCCAGCAAAACTGCTGGCCAGGCCGGATTGAATTACGGCCGGCAAAAAAGGTATAATGAAGCCGTGCCCATGTAGCTCACCTGGATAGAGCGAAAGTTTCCTAAACTTTAGGTAGCAGGTTCGAGTCCCGCCATGGGCGCCATCTGAAAATAAAAAAAGACTGATGCGGCCGGCATCAGCCTTTTTATTACGAGTACCTGCTTATGACCGGTTAAAGGATGAAGGTTCAAAGCCAGACTGATTCGGCTGTCTTCAAGCAAATCGTAAGCCGGACCGCTTATTCAATAGTCCGCCAGTCAGCTTCGATGATGCGGCCGTTTTTACCTTCTTTAATGGCTTTGGAAATGCTTGCCACCTGATAAAGATCCTGGGTGCCGTTGACGATCAGGGCGATGCCGGTCAAAACAGCGAAACTGCAATATTATATGAAAAATTTATTCGTTAAAGGGATCCAGCAGCAGAACAAATGACAGGGCGACGCCCAGTATGCCTAAAACCAGAGCCGTCAGCCAGTTCTTGCTGCCAAAGCGGTGCAGTTCAACTGACATCTGAATGTCCAGCACACTGGCAAAGATAATATAGATGCCGGCGGCTATCGGTAAAAAGACTACCGCATTGCTGGATCTGGCTACCATCAACAGACCCATCAGGATGCTGCCGATGGCCAGAATCAGGTCATAGTGGAAAAAGATGCCGGCCAGTCCCAGCTTAAAATAGCGCACTACTTCAACAATGCCCATGCCAATGCAGACAATTCCCAGAATAATACAGACTGTTAATGCCGAGATATTGGGCCAGATGATCATGACCAGCCCCAGTATGATGATGCCGATGCTTAATACAACAGTCCAGGTTTTGATCTGTTTCCAGCTCTTCTTTAATTCTTCGTTCATTATATTCAATCTCCTTTCGGCCTGACGGCCTGTTCCCAGATATTCCGATAAAATGCCGGAAACGGCGGGCCGGTCAGCCGGCCGTTTTCCAGCCTTAAAATACTAGCAGGCCGGACCGGGGGAAACCATTGGGAAAAAGGCCAAAACCAGCATAAATTGAGCGGTTTGGCAAATCTGGTCAAAACTGGGGCATTTTCCGAAAAGTATCCCAAAATAGGACAGGAAGAGTACAAAAAGACCGGGTTTCAATTATTTTTCAATGCCGGGATTATATAAATAGAGGCAGATAAGAAAGGAAATAGGCAGGTTTATATGAAAAAAGCAGTAAGTATCTTTCTAACGGTGTTCCTGCTGGCCGGATGTCTGTACGGCTGCGGAACCGCCAGTGATGAAACCGCCGCACTGACCGCTCCGGCGGATATCGAAGCCGCTTTAGATCTGTCGAATAACAGCAGTCAGAACTGGACATATGATTCAGCCGGCGCTGCCTGGACACTGGCCATCGTCAGTGCGGTGGCCAATCCGCAGATCGCTGACGAGCAGGGTGTTTCAGTCTGTGTGCCGGGGGCCTACGTCAAAGGGATTGATACGGATGGCGACGGCGGTGCTGATATCAGTGCGGCTTCAGCCACTTCGGCTGTCAAAGGACAGCTGGTGATTGATTATGAAGCCGCCATTACCAGTTCCAACGGCCAGGTTTATACAGCCGCAACCGCCCCGGTCATCATTAATACCGGAGCCGCCGGCTACAGCAGTCAGACCAATCAGCTGGCTTCGGCCAGCTATGCGGCCGAAGGCTATATCAATGTGGCCTGCGGCAACCGCGGCAAGCAGGATACGGTCACCACATCCAGCGGCAGTACGGTTTATACCGGAGATTCACCCGCCTGTCTGGTTGATCAGAAAAATGCCGTGCGTTTTGTCAAATACAATATTATGCTGGGCAATCTGCCGGGCAACACCGAATGCTTTGTCTCAACCGGCGGTTCCGGCGGCGGGGCTTTTGCGGTGATGCTGGCCGCCACTTCCAACAACAGCGACTACTATCCATATGAGGCCGCATGCGGCGCCGTTGGTGTCTACAAACAGGATGACGGCAGCTATACCACTTCGGTAACGATTGATGATCAGTCAATGGCTGTTTCTGACGGCGTCTGGGGCTGTGTGGCTTACAGTGCCATCACTTCGCTGGCCCAGGCGGATATGGCGATGGCCTTTGAATACTATCTGGATACCGATTATGACTTTAATTCATCTTTCCAGCAGCAGCTGGCAGCCTATCTTTCGGCTGAATATATGGATTACATCAACAGCCAGAATCTGACAGTGGCGGAGGCGGCGGTGGGCTTTGATCTGAACGCAGACGGCGATACCGCTGATACGATTGCCCTGACCATTAAATATGATGCGGCTGAATACGCCGCTACCAACGGCTACGGCGGCAGCTATCTGACCCTGTACCTTGATGAATTTGTGTCTAACCTGCAATGGTACATCGATAATCTGGACTATGCCGAAAACTGGACCTGGTTTGATGAATCAGGCACGGCCCTGAGTGATGCAGCCGTGGCCGACATGACAATGTCGGACAAGGCAGAAGCCTTTATCCAGGGCCGCTATGCCAAAACAACTGCGGCCTCTGCCGGTCCCGGCGGCGGGTCAACGCCGCCCAGCAGCAGCGGTCCGACTGGCGGCAATGCGGCTGTCGGCACCCCGTCAGCCGGCACTACCCAGGCGGCCGGCTCCAATACGGATTCGTCCAACTATTCAACCTTTGAAGAAATGCTGGCCGCCTATCAGGCTGATATAGCAGAAATTCAAAGCGGTGACAGCTATGGCAACAATATTGTCGACCTGTATGATCCGCTGAATTACATCGGCGCGGCCACCACGGAAAATCCGGCATGGAGCCGGATCGTGATGGGGGCGGCGGAAGGTGATATGTCGATGCTGGCCTCTTTAAATCTGCAGATCAGCTGGCTGGCAGCCGGCACGGATGCGGTAATTGAATGGCAGTGGGACGGCAGTCATGTTCCTTCGGAGATATTGGGTGATTCACTGGCGCTGTACGTGGATGAAATGTACGGTCGCTATGTAGCCGGAGCGGTGGAAATCAGCAAGCCGGCCGCCAGTATCCCGACGGCCAACGGGACGGCGACAGCTTCAACCGGCACCGATATCAGCAGCTGGGTTGACGCTAAGGGCTCGACCGTTTCGTTTTCGCTGGCGGCTGCAGTGTCTTACCGCACCGCACATGCCAGCAAGGCCACACCCGGCTTTGATGTGATTGATTACGGCCAGGAAGACTATGTACTCGGCAGTAGCACGGCGGATGCCCGCCACTGGGACCAGTATGTTCTTAAAGTGCTGCAGACCTATGCCGATACACTGAGCGGACTGTTCAATAAAGGATGACAAAAAAGACCGGCGCGACCGGTCTTTTTATAAGCATAAAACAGCCGCCGGCGGCCTCAGCCCAGGGCAACGTCAAGGACCATCATCAGGGCAAAGCCTAAAGCCGCGCCGATTGTGCCGATATTGGTATGGGGTTCAGCCTGGGCTTCCGGAATCAGCTCTTCGACGACGACATAGATCATGGCGCCGGCCGCAAAAGCCAGAATATAGGGCAGGGCCGGGGTGATAAAAGAGGTCAGCAGGATAGTCAGAATGGCTCCGACCGGCTCAACAACGCCGGACAGAAAGCCATAAAGAAAGGCTTTGGATTTGGTCAGACCCGAACTGATCAGCGGCATGGAAATAATGGCGCCTTCAGGAAAGTTCTGGATGGCAATGCCGACAGCCAGGGCTAAAGCCGCCGCCGCGGTAATGGTACTGTTTTCCGCCAGCGCACCGGCTAAAACGACTCCGACAGCCATGCCTTCCGGCAGATTATGCAGAGTGACAGCCAATACCAGCATGGTTGATTTGCCCAGATGGCTCTGGTGGCCTTCGGGCTTTGCTGAATCAAGGTGCAGATGGGGAATTACAGAATCCAGAACCAGCAGAAAACCGATGCCGGCCAGAAAGCCGACTAATGCCGGCAGCCAGCCGATCTGACCGGCCTGCTGGGCCATTTCAATAGCCGGTATCAGCAGGGACCAGACGGAAGCGGCAATCATAACGCCGGAGGCAAAGCCGAGCAGGCCTTTCTGCAGACCCGGCTTCATGGCCCCCTTCATAAAAAAGACCATGGCGGCTCCCAGCGTTGTTCCCAATAGAGGAATGCCGAGGCCGCAGATGATAATCATTGTACGGCTCATAATCAGATTTCCTTCTTCTGGCCGGCATGGCGGCAGATAGCCTGAAAAC
>CAYTET010000005.1:0-8890 GCA_964436975.1 uncultured Erysipelotrichaceae bacterium | reverse complement strand
CGCTGATGTCATGCTCCATCTTGCAGGCATCAGTGCGGGCCGTTTCCGGATCAACCCCGAGATGGATCAGGAATTCAGTCAGTCTTTTGTGACGGGTGTAAATGCGGCTGGCAATGGCCATGCCGGATTCAGTCAGGGTAATAAGTCCGTCATCATCCATAGTGATATAACCGCCCTGGCGCAGTCTTTTGGTGGCGTAGCTGACGGAAGGCTTGGTGACATTGAGCTGGCCGGCCACGTCCAGAGAGCGGATATAGCCGTGTTTTCCTTCATCATCAGCATTGCCTCCAGATAATCTTCGGAAGCCCGGTAAAGTTCCATAAAAATACCTCCTGTTGTCAAAAGGCTATATCGATAAGTTAACATGCTCTAACTTAAAAGGCAAGAAAAGCGCTTTCGGCAGGAGAAAAGCGCTTTCGGCAGGAAAAAAGGTCTTGACACCGCCAGTTAGAGTAATTAAACTGTATACGGTTAGAGAAATCTAACCAATATTTATGCCACATAGTTAAAGGCCTTTAACTATATGAGAAGGAGGGTTTATGATGCCGCTTACACTGGCTGATGCAGGCAGGGAAAACATTATTCGTCATATCGGAGGCAGCAGGGAAGTCAAACAGCATCTGGCTGATTTGGGCTTTGTAGTCGGGGGAAACGTGACAGTTGTGTCCGCCATGGCGGGAAATCTGATTGTCAGCGTCAAAGAATGCCGGCTGGCCATCAGTCAGGAAATGGCTGGCAGGATCATGGTTTAAGGAAAGGAAAGAAAAATGAAGACATTGAAAGATGCCGCCATCGCACAACGGTCAAAGTTGTCCGGCTGCATGGCGAAGGCGCCGTCAAGCGGCGCATCATGGACATGGGCATTACCCGCGGAATCGAAGTTTACATCCGCAAAGTAGCACCGCTGGGCGATCCGGTCGAAGTGACGGTCCGCAATTATGAATTGTCACTGCGCAAAGCGGACGCCGCAATGATAGAGATAGCCTGATTAAGGCAGGGGGGGAAGACCCCGTTTTTTTAGAACAGATGGTTAGTTACAACTAACCTCAAAGGAGAGGAAAAATGACTGAAGAGATAAGAATTGCCCTGGCGGGCAATCCCAACAGCGGCAAGACGACCCTGTTCAATGCTCTGACGGGTTCCAACCAGTTCGTCGGCAACTGGCCTGGTGTCACGGTGGAGAAGAAGGAAGGCCGGCTGATTAAACACGAAGGCGTGATTATCACGGATCTGCCGGGCATCTACTCGCTTTCACCGTATACCCTGGAAGAGGTAGTCGCCCGCAATTACCTGATCGGCCAGCGTCCGGATGCCATTCTGAATATCGTCGACGGCACCAATCTGGAGCGCAATCTGTATCTGACGACCCAGCTGACCGAACTGGGCATTCCGGTGGTCATTGCCATCAATATGATGGATGAAGTGAAAAAAGCCGGCGATAAAATCAACGTCAGCGAACTCAGCCGGCAGTTAGGCTGCCAGATTGTTGAAATATCAGCCCTGAAGGGTGATGGCGTCATGGCTGCGGCAGAAGCTGCCATAGCGGCGGCGGCCGCCACCAAGACGGTTCCGATGCATACCTTTTCCGGCGTCGTTGAACATGCTCTGGCCCATATTGAAGAGGCGGCTCTCAACGATATCGATCTCCAGCAGCAGCGTTGGTATGCCATTAAGATTTTTGAACGGGATGATAAAGTCACTGCCCAGCTGCATATTGCCAGCCAGGTTAAGCAGCATATTGAAGAGGATATCAAAGCGGCAGAAAAAGAATTGGATGATGATGCCGAAAGCATTATAACCAATGAACGCTATCTGTACATTGCTCAAATTCTGAAAGGCAGCTATAAGAAGAAAGCGGCCGGCCAGCTGTCGGCATCCGATAAGATCGACAGGGTGGTTACCAACCGCTGGCTGGGTCTGCCGATATTTGCCTTGGTGATGTTTCTGGTCTATTACATCGCCATGGTCAGTGTCGGCGCTGCCGCAACCGACTGGACCAATGACGGTCTGTTCGGGGATGGCTGGCACCTGTTCGGCATTGGCACAGCCAGTTATAATCAGGCTTCTGAAGCCTATGGTGATTCAGATCAGATTATCAGCGCTTTTGCGGTGGAATACGGCAATGATGAAATCGTCGCCGCCGTCGATATCAATTCTGACAGTTATGATCCGGCCGCTGCCCAGCAGGCGCTGCAGCAGCTGGTCGTTCTGACGCCGGCGGATGCCAGTGTCAGCTATGAAGTTGAAGATGAGGATACCCTGGCCGTTACCGTGGTCAGCGATACCAAAAAAGCTGATCTGCAGGCCGCCGTCAGCGCCTATCTGAATACGGTATACAAATCCGCTTACGGAGCGCCTGATACTTCCACTTATGGTATTTGGGTCCCCGGCATTCCGGTATTGGTCGGCAATCTGCTGACAGCCGTAAACGCCGCGCCCTGGCTGGCCGGTCTGATCAATGACGGCATAGTTGCCGGCGTCGGTGCCGTTTTAGGATTTGTGCCCCAGATGTTGGTGCTGTTTCTGCTGCTGGCTTTTCTGGAAGGCTGCGGCTATATGGCCCGCATTGCGTTTGTTCTGGACCGGGTCTTCCGCAAGTTCGGCCTTTCCGGCAAAAGCTTTATTCCGATGCTGATCGGCGTCGGCTGCGGCGTGCCGGGGATCATGGCCTCCCGCACCATTGAAAATGAACGGGACCGGCGGATGACGATTATGACGACAACGTTTATTCCCTGCAGAGCCAAGGTGCCGTTTATCTCCATGATTGCCGGAGCTATTTTCGGCGGCTCGGCGCTGGTGGCAACTTCGGCCTACTTCATCGGCATGGCGGCCATCGTCATTTCCGGCATCATGCTGAAGAAAACCAAGATGTTTGCGGGCGAGCCGGCGCCCTTTGTCATGGAACTGCCGGCATACCACTGGCCTACAGTCAGGAATGTGCTCCGTTCCATGTGGGAGCGCGGATACAGCTTCATCAAAAAGGCCGGGACAATCATTCTGCTGTCAACAATAGTGGTCTGGTTTACAACTTACTTCGGCTTTGTCAACGGCAGTTTCCGGATGCTGGCGGAAAGTGAAATCGATTATTCCCTGCTGGCCGGATTCGGCAATGCCATTGCCTGGATCTTCATTCCGCTGGGCTGGGGCAGCTGGCAGGCGGCCGTGGCTTCACTGACCGGACTGGTTGCCAAGGAGAACATTGTCGGCACCATGGGCATTCTGTATGGCGCCTCCGGCAATGTCTACCATACCCTGGCTTCTGTCTTTACCCACATCACCGGTTATTCTTTCCTGGTTTTCAATCTGCTGTGTGCCCCCTGCTTTGCGGCTATCGGCGCCATCAGAAGGGAAATGAACAATCCAAAGTGGACCTGGTTTGCGATTGGCTACCAGTGCGGGTTTGCCTATGTGATTTCACTGATGATCAACCAGTTCGGCAATCTGTTTGCCGGCCATCCGGAGGCCATCGGCCTGACGGCGGCGGTAATCCTGCTGGCCGGGATGATTTATATGCTGTTTAAGCCTTACAAGGAAGCAACCAAGCTGACGGCTCAGGTTAAAGTCAGCTGAGAAAGAAAGGGAGTGAGTGAAATGCTGGTGTGGTTATCAGAGAATAAAGGTACGCTGTTAGTCAGTCTGGTTCTGCTGCTTATTGTGGCCGCCATCATCATCGGCATGGTCAAAGACCGGCAGAAGGGAAAATTGGCCTGCAATGCCCACTGTCTTCACTGCCCCATGGGTGCATATTGTCATAAGCATCGATAATTGGCAGGGAAGGCGGCACTGATATACCGGCTTCCCTGTTTTTTCAGGAGGTTAGATTAATGGAGAAAGAAGAGTGCTTATCAGCCGCCGCCATCCGCTGTCTGCATGCCATCAGCCGGCTGGACCGAAATGATGGCGGAGTGCGCAGCGTTGATGCCGCTTTGGCCTTGGGAATTACCAAGCCCAGCGTTCACGCCTTGATAAAAGCCCTCTGCGAAAAGGGCTATCTTGAAATGGTCCGCTACGGCACCGTCCATCTGACGGCCGCCGGCCGGCAAAGTGCCGGCTGCTATGCGGCCTGCTGCCATCTGCTGACCCGGCAGTTTGCCCACAGTCTGCAGCTGCCAGACCGAATCTGCCAGCGGACTGCAGGGGCCGTACTGGCCCAGATTCCCGTCGACCGTCTGGCCGAAGTTACCGTCCGGCTGACTGACCGGGAAAAAGGCCAGTTGAACAATGATGAAGATAACAGTTAAAATTGATGGCATGATGTGCGGGATGTGCCAGAGCCATATTGCCGATGTCATCCGGCAGGGTTTTGATGGCGTCAGGGTTAAGGCATCATGGTCCAGAGGGCAGGCCGTTATCATATCAAAAGCCGATATCAGCGATGACCGGCTGCAAAAGACTATTGATCAGACCGGCTACCGCTTTATCTCGGCAGTTCACAAGACGGCCTGAAGCAGCGGCCCGGCCGTCAAAAAAAGCGCAATGCGCTTTTTCTTATGACTGAAGCTGTTTTGATTCAGCCGAGCGGAAGTAAGTCTGGTAGACCAGCAGACCGACCAGAACAATCAGTCCGCCGACAAAGCACCATTTTAACAGGGGCAGCACCGGGAAATACTTGATGCAGCGCAGCCCCAGAAACAGGGAGTTGGTGAAAAGAGCGGTATAGAAGGGTATGAACACACTGGCAAAGCAGGTAATGAAAATAGCAGCCGCCAGGGCATAAATAAGGCAGGACATCAGATTGGAAAAAGTAAGGCCGGTTGTTATATCGTGTTTTCTTAAGAAAACGGTCAGCCAGTCTTCTTCCGGTTCAAAACTGACGGGTTTTTTAAGCAGCAGTTCATCCAGAAAAGCCAGCAGCGCTGCCTCATTGCCGGGATCATCCAGCTGAGCCGGGCTGTAGTCGGGGCTGCCGCCGGTTTCAAAAAGGGCTTTGCCGCTGCTGTCGGCCAGTGCGGATAAGTAAGGCGGAATATTATCCGGCGCCGCCGTTTCACAGACCGATGAGCAGGCGCACAGGGTAAAGCGGAAATTCTGATAATGCCACTGGCAGTGCAGACTGGCTCCGCTGACCGGATTGTGGTAATCGCCAAATGAACCGGTATAGCCGGCTTCGTTCATCTTCCGGTCCACCAGCTGGTTAAGGCCGGCCAGCCGCCGGTTGCTGTCATAAAGTGACCAGACCGGGGCATACGAACTGGCCGCTTTGGTCAGTTGCAGCCATATTCCGGCCCAGAAAGCATTGGCCCGGCCGGTCAGCAGAAGCTGTTTCAGACGCTGGGCGTAAGTGTTGCCGGCTGCCGTCTGGCAAAGATCAAAAGCCGGCTGCAGATAAGCCGGAATCAAACCGGCCAGAAAAGCCTTCTGCCGGTCATCGTAATGATAGGAAGCCTGACTGACATTAAGCAGATCAGTCAGCGCGCGCAGCGGCAGCAGGGCCGTTTCAGCCGGACTGGCGGAAGAAGGATCATAATTATATTTTGCCTGCAGCTGGCCAAAGGCCTTGCTGACAAGCGGATAGAGCCGGTAAGGTTCAGCTGTCAAGACCAGCTGGCTGGTGTAATCAAACAGGGCTGTCCGGACCGCCATTTTCGTAAAGGTCAGTTCGACGCAGTTAAAAGCCGGTATTGATTCCTGCTGCTGGATAACCGTCAGCTTATAGACCTGGTCTTTTTTGCCAAGATAAAAAGCGCTTATCGGCAGGGACTGGCTCTGTCCTTTGACAGTTGGACTGGCCGCGACAAACTGGCGGCAGAAACTGTAGTATTCATTTGAGCATAATATATAATCATCATCATCTTTCAGCAGTTGCAGGACTGCCGGCCGGGTCGCCAGTTCATTAAGCAGCCGGGCTGTTTCAGCAGGTATTTTTTTAAGAGTCTGGGCGGTCTGGCCGTCCAGCTTCTTTTCTTCTTTTAGAAAGAGAGTGTTCTGATAGCGCAGATAGTCGGCCTTGCGGAACAAGGTCGGCCGGCTGCCGATAGCCTGGACACTGGCTGCTGGCAGAAATGGAAGCAGGCGGTTTAAAATGGCCTCGATTCTGTTCTGTTTGCCAATCGGCAGGCTGGAAAGATAGTCTTCAGAAAAATCAGCTGGCAGTTTGGCCAGAGCACTGAGCCGCCGGTAGCCGACAGCATTCAGCCCGATATCCCGCAGGTTCTGTTTCATCGTGAATTGATTATAGCATATTTGCCTGCCGCATAACGGCAATACGCTCCGGCTGTAGTAATCGGTCATATTTCTGTTGCGGCTGTGCTTCAAGCAGCTTTCCATCCGGCCGAAAAAGGCCCGGGCGGCCGCTAAAGTCCGTATTGCATCCATTGACACATTTTTGCGCAAAGTGCACAAATTTTTATCATATGTGAATTATTCGTTGACAAAGCGCTTACACTGATAATATAATTATTCAATGTTACAAACGTTTGCATAGAATTAAGCGGCCACTCAAATACCATCTGAAAAAAGAAAAATAAGCGTTTACCGCCCCACGACGGCATAAATGCATGATATACAAATAAAGGAAGGGAGGAAGTCTGTAATGACTCAGATCAGTAAGGATAAAAGCACAAAAAGAAAGCGCTTAGATGAACTGGATAAAGATACCAGAAAAAAGCGCGTCAAGAACAAATTGAAAGACTTTTTTACTAATCCTTATAACATCATTGTCCTGATTGCCATTATTCTTCTAACGTATCTCATCGTTTACCCGCTTGTCGATATGCTGGCCACAACCTTTGAGTTGGCCCAGCGTGACTTGCGGAACGTGCCGGGCGGGGTGACCGGTCAGTTTACCTTCTATTACTGGAAGCGGCTGTTTGCCAGTGAGCTGTCATGGAACATGATGGTCAAGCCTCTGCTTAACTCGCTGATGATCGGCTTCTTCGTTTCGGTCGGATCAATCGTCATCGGCTCGGTATTAGCCTGGCTGATGGTCCGGACGGATCTGCCGTGCAAGGGTTTCTTCTCTTTGGCCGTAATCATTCCCTATATGATTCCGTCATGGTGCAAGGCCCAGGCTTGGATTTCGGTGTTTAAGACCGCCCGTATCGGCGGGACACCGGGTTTTCTGGCGTCGCTGGGCATAGCGGTGCCGGAATGGCTGGCGTATGGTCCGGTTGCCATCATAGTGGTGCTGTCGCTGCACTATTACGCCTATGCTTATCTGCTGGTTTCATCGGCCCTGTCTTCCATTAACTCCGAACTTGAGGAAATGGGCGAGATCCAGGGTGCCAGTAAAGCTTTGATTCTGCGTAAAATCACGCTGCCGCTGGTAACGCCGGCTATGCTGTCGGCTGTTATTCTGACCTTCTCAAAGGCCATCGGCACATTCAGTGTGGTCAATATCCTGGGCAGCAAGGCCAGTTTCTACACGCTGTCAACCCAGCTGTACCAGAACAGCAAGTCCCTTAACACCCAGACGGCCTTTGCCATGGCTATTGTCATGATTGCGATTGCTTCCCTGGCGGTGTTTGTCAACCAGAAGATCATCGGGTCGCGCAAGTCTTATGCCACCATCGGCGGCAAGGGCGGCCGGTCGACCTTGATTGGAATGGGCAAGCTGAGACCTTTTATTGCCGCAATTCTGTTTGTCTTCTTTGCCACGGCAATCTTTATGCCGATTGCCATACTGGTCTTAGACAGCTTCATGATGGTGGAAGGCAATTATTCTTTGTCTAACTTCACCCTGTATTACTGGATAGGCTCCGGCAATACCAATATCATGGAAGGTTTGCCGGGCATCTTTAAGAATTCAGATTTCCTGAATGCCTGCTGGACATCGCTGAAGTTAACCTTCTGCACTGCCATCATCGGCACAGTATGCGGCCAGTTGCTGGGCTATATCTGCGCTAAGGGCCGCGGAACTTTCCACGGCAGACTTGTCGAGCAGCTCGTCTTTATTCCTTATCTGATTCCTTCAGTTGCCTTTGGCGGAATTTATCTGAGCATGTTCTCCAAGAGCAACGGTATTATTCCGTCATTGTACGGGACCTTTGCCCTGCTGGTACTGACCTCGGTGGTCAAGCATCTGCCGTTTGCCTCACGGGCCGGCACTTCCAATATGATGCAGATCAGCGGCGAACTGGAAGAGGCGGCTACTATCGAAGGCGCCGGCTTCTTCAAGCGGTTTATCAAAATCGTTTTCCCGCTTTCCAAAGGCGGCTTTATGTCAGGCTTTATGCTGATCTTCGTTTCCATCATGAAGGAACTGGACCTGATCATTCTTCTGGTCACTCCTTCAACCAGAACGCTGCCTTATCTGGCGTTTGAGTATTCCAACGGCAACTATCCGCAGGCTTCTAACTGCGTTGCCATCGTCATGTTTTTGATAATCTTCATCGTCTATGCTCTGGCTAAGAAATTCGGCAATGCCGATCTGGCCGACAGCATGGGCGGCTGAGATGTGTCAGCCTCAGAAAGAAAGGAAAACGGATAAATCCATATGAGCAAAATTGAACTACAGCATATTGATAAATATTACGGTAAAAACCATGTCCTTAAGGATCTGAATCTGACCATCGAAGACGGCGAATTCATGACTCTGCTGGGCCCGTCAGGCTGCGGCAAGACCACCACGTTAAGAGTGGTTTCCGGTCTGGAAAAACCGCAGAACGGCGTCATTTTAATGGATGGCGAAACTATTGTTAACGCGCAGGAGGCATTCTATGCCGCCCCGTCCAAGCGCCATCTCAACCTGGTCTTCCAGTCCTACGCCCTGTGGCCGCATATGACCGTCCACGACAATATCGCCTTCGGTCTGAAAATCAAGAAACTGCCGGCCGAAGAAGTCAACAAGATGGTCAAGAGTGCTTTGGAGAGAATGCAGATTGCCGAATTTGACAAGCGCTATCCCTCTGAACTGTCCGGCGGCCAGCAGCAGCGTGTCGCCATTGCCCGC
>CAYTET010000004.1:0-45917 GCA_964436975.1 uncultured Erysipelotrichaceae bacterium | reverse complement strand
GAAGATGTTCGCTGAACAGGAAAAGTACCGTGACTGGCTGCTCTCCCAGCCTGCCGCAGAGGTGCTCAATCACACCTACGAGTACACGGTGCGGGAGGACATATGGACGACATCAAAGATACCATTGAATGCCGAGCCAATGCGGTGATCCGAGAGGATTCCAAAAAGTCGCAGCGAGAAAGCAGGTAAAGACTGTTCTTTTTCTACAATGAAAACAACCCCGATTTTTTACGACAATTCTTACGACAAACAAAAAAAAGATATGCCGTGAAATGCCAGTCTATGCTGTACGATGAAACCCTTTTGGATTAACGAAGTCAGCAAAAGACAGGCAAAACAAGGGTATGCCGTTTGAACAGGCGCCATCCCGACAATGAAACCGATAGACTGAGCAAAGTGCCGAAACCTCAGTGTTTATGCGTGTTTTCGGACTTTGTAAAATCCCGAAAACTACATCTTTACATCAAATCCACATCAAATGGTGTAGGTATTTGTGCAGAGGTGAAAAAATCGCATAATTTACGGCGCAAACAGCGGCAGCATCTAAGTGAAGCTATCGCTGTTTTTGAAATAACAGAGCGTACCCATGTAAGGGTATTTATATTTTGCGGCGGGAGCGAAATGACTAAAGGTTAATGGTGAAAGGTGAATGGCTATGAGAAAAGTCAAGCTGACTGTGATAGAAAGTAACTGCCGATGCGGCTATTGTAAAGCCGGAGATGAATTTATTGTGGAAGATATTTGCCCACCGATTTGCCATGAATTATGGAATTGCGCATATCCGATGGTTTATGCACTTCTAAATGACGCCACGTTAGATTATGGAGACACAAGAGTCCAAATGTTTGATGTGAAATGCCCTGACGAGGGCAGAGTTATGCTGCATGGTGAGATTATCAAATAGTTCTTCACCATGCACCTTTAGTCTTTAGTCAATCTCCGCCAAAGCGGAGATTATGAGCATACAACGCCGCTTGGCTTATTGAACGCATCTCGAACAACATTTTTTAAGACCTTGAGAGAGTAATATCTTTCGGGGCCTTTTTGTTTTATCCGGCACGACAGACAGCTTCGCAAACTTCAATGTATCTTCAATCTCCTATATACTGTGTTTGCAAAGGAGGCCGAGAATTTGATATGCGCAACAGTTTAGCGTTAATGCACCCGGAGCTTGTGCCGGAATGGTAAGAACGAAACATCCTCTTTCACCGGAAAGATAACCTACGGACCAAATAGAGTAGTATGATGGAAAGACTCCTGCGGACACGGCTTGCTCATAGTTGGCGACAGTTCCAGTGGAGAGTCATGAAAGGGTATACGTTCAGTGTATAATCAATTCAAGGAGATCTAATGAATATATGAACAGGAAAATTGCAGCAATCGTGCTGGCTGTATTGCTGGCGGCGGCTTTGTCCGGATGCAATGGGTCTGGTGATACGATAGCTGAACCTGCTGCTGATGAAATCCAGCTGCAGATACAGTTAGATATTAAAGAAGATATCGGACTGCTCATTGTTGATTATAATGCCGACGGATCAGGCGGCAGCGGTGGGACATCTAATGCGAATAAATCGCTGCTAAAGCATGATGAACTGATTATATATACGCTGGACAAACAAGATTTTGGCAATCCGGCTGATTCAATAAATCTGACCATCCAGTTTTCAATTATTACCGAATACTTTACGCCAAATTATGAAAACATTTATCCGGCCGAATACACAAAGCCCATGGCTGCCATCTGTATGCAGGCCAATTTCGGTAAATCTTACGATATTACAATCAGCGGTGATAAAACAAATGGGTATACGGCCGTTTGCAGATAAACAGACTGCTAGGGCAAAAAGCTGCTGTGAAGAAGTCGTTCAGCCGGTAATAAAACGCTTTTTAGAGGCCATCACACTATTTTACGGGGTGTCAGAAGATTGAATTAGTTCTATAATGGAACCAGGGAGATAAGAAGAATGAAACTAATTAATATGGTCTGCCCCAAGTGCGGCGCCACTATGCAGGTTGATTCAGAGAAAAAGCAGGTCTATTGCCAGTACTGCGGAACCGTGATGCTGGTCGATGATGAAGTCCAGCATGTTCAGTATGACAATGCGGAAGAGACCGGCTATCAGTTTGGCAAAGGAATGCAGAGAGCGGCCGCTGAAGCTGAAAAGCCCCAGGCCCAGACCGCTTATGCATATGCTGCCCAGCCGGTTAAGAAGAAGAGAAAAACCTGGCTGTGGGTATTGGGCTGGATTTATATATTCCCGCTGCCGCTGACCCTGATTCTTAAGAATAAAACGGATATGAAGAAGGAAGTGCGGATTGCCATTATCGCTGCTGCCTGGGCTTTTTATATCCTGATTGTCATCGTCAGCGTTGTTAACCGCAATAAATAACAGTTTCTGTTTTCATTAAACCTAATCAAATTAAAGCAGCCGTTGATTTAAGCGGCTGCTTTTTATCGCTGTGGTGGTCAGATAAGGTTTGGCATATTGATGTACTTGATAATTATCGGATAAGTCTATTCTGGCAAATATGTCGTGACGAATATAAAACTTAAGATCTGGATAAAGCGGATGTCGGCAGGTTTTTCAAATTTAACGTTTATTTGATTTCAAGCCGGTTGATTTTGGCCGTCAGCTCAAAGCGGGTATGAACATCATATTTCTGGAAGATGTTCTTGATGTGGAATTTGACGGTGTTGTCAGAGATATAGAGCATCCGGGCAATTGAAGCATTGTCATAGCCGCTGATAAGCAGCGGCAGCACTTCCTTTTCCCGCCGTGTCAGCAGATCCGCCGCTTTGCCAGCGGCTGGCTGGAAAGTTTGGCTTTGGGGATTGTCATTTTTATAGGCATCGATCCAGACGTGCTGCAGATAAGGCTCGGTCACAAAGTAAATCACCAGAAGGACCAGCGTGATGCCGGCATAGATGGCATATAAAGCCGCGGTCTGGCTGCGCAGGGCCTCCAGCAGGCCGGAATGCAGCAGAACCGTAATCAGGGCAATGAGGATGCAGACCGGGGCAACCCAGCGCCTGTTCCATTTTTCAAAGAGCACTCTGGCCATAAACCAGGCCAGATTGCATAGAATAATGGCAGCTGACTGCATGACCAGACTGACCGGTTTGATCAGATCAAAGGGCAGCAGCCAGAGAATAAAGCCGACAGCGGTAATGCCCAGGAAAATAGTGTAAAGCTTGAAGGGACTGATCCGGCGCTTGAAATGCAGCCAGGCATAAAGGGCAGCCCAGCCGGTGCCGGTCAGATAGTAAAGTGAAATGCCGTCTCTGACACTTTCCGCAGCCGTAGAAGAAAACAGGGCGCACAGACAGACGATAGTGAATACTAAAAGCGTGCCGCTGATCAGAAAAACCGGAGCCTTCCTTTTTTCGCCGGTTTTGCTGCGGGGCGGCTTTGGCATGAACACGGTGTCTGTTTTAACTGGAATCTGGGACAGGCCGATCAGGATGAGCAGCTGAATCAGGGCTGAGATGGCATTGAAGATTCTGAAATCCAGGGCCAGGGGATGATAATGCAGGGCAGCAATGAAAGGTGATGACAGCAGCGCGGCAGCAACTCCGTCCGTCAGTGCTGTTTTTAATGAATAGACATTGATTGCCAGAACGGCTCCTACACTGATGAAAGTCACGCAGGTGAACACGGTGAAATAGTATAGCAAAACCAGTAAACTGTCCGGCAGAGAAGCAAACATTGCCAAAATGCAGGTTAGTGAAATGATGGCCAGACCCCGGCCCCACAGACCGACCCGGCGGGGGGCTCCCCAGGCCAAGGTCGTTCCGGCCAGATAGCCAAGGGCTATCGGCAGGGCAGCGGTATCAACTGATACCGGCAGTGGTGTTATGCCATTGATTGTAAATACTTTTGATGAATAATAAACAACTCCCATCTGCCAGATGGTAAAAGACTCAATAAAAACCAATACCCAAAGCGGAACCGAAAATGATTTGGGGGCAGCTGCTGTGATTGTTTTTTTAAGTTCCTGCTCCATGGCCGTCTCCCTTTCCGTAAGCCCGCTGTGGGGAGTTATGAATATGACTGAAAAATAGACTGTTAACAGGGTTAAGTAACTAAAACTACCCTTGTTAGTAGTTGTTGCTATTAATTAAATACGCAAAAATTAAGGTGCAAAAACAAAGTCAGCCAGCAGAACAGTCCGTAATCATATCAGCTCGGCCCATCTTCATTAATAATAAAAATAATAGCATAAATATCTGAATTCATTCAATCACAGTTATAGATTCACACCGTCAGAACAGGAAAGGAGAGTGGCTATTATGACTGCCAGGATGGTGTTAAGCAGTGAAGCAGTTGTATAAACAGCTGCTTGTCGATAAAACAGCCATGCGGTTATATACCTTATGCGCCGAATGCGGCCGGCGGTTTGACGCCGGACGTGTTCCCCTAATCTGCCGAAACAAAAAACGGTTGGACCGCTACATCCAGAATGCAGGATCCGGACCGGGGCAGAGGTTATATAACCATAGTCTGGCCAAAGCGGTCCAGTATCTGGCCCGGTACATGAACCGCTGCCCCCAATGTGGGGACTGGATATGTGATGACTGTTTTGATCTGTCAGATGGCTACGGAGCCTGTAAAAGCTGCACCGCTAAATTAATAAAGATGTGAAGTTTTTAAGGAAAACCGGCGGAAAGGAGGATGGTGAAAGGAAAAACCGTCTGGTGCTGCCAGCCACGGGGCTGGCCTCAGTAAAGGCAGTATAGCCGTGTCAATAAAAGGAGGGACATAAACATGGCATTTTTAGACAAGCTTAATGAAGTAGCAAAGAATATCGGTGAAAAGACCAATGATGCGATTGAAGCAACAAAACTGACCGCCAAAATCAATTCAGAGAATAATGCGGCCGGTGAAGATCTGAAAAAGATCGGCCAGCACTATTACGACCTGTTTGCCGCCAGCGGCAAAGCCGATCCGGAAGTGGCGGAACTGTGCCAGAGCGCCAAGGCTCATTATGATGCCGTGGCGGCCGCGCAGAATGACATTGAAAAGATCAAAGCCGATAATACGGCAGAAGCCCAGCCGGCCGCCCCGGATGCTGCTACCAAGGTCTGTCCGGGATGCGGGGCCGTGGTAGCCGAAGGTGTTGCCTTCTGTCCTAAATGCGGCCAGAAAATGGAGGATTAGGGCATGGGAATTTTAGAGAGAGCCATTAAACGCGGCATCAGCGAAGGCGTCAACAAAGCGGTTGGTGATGCGGTTGAAAAGGTTGTAGCCCCCAAGGCTGAAGAGTATGCCAATAAAACAGCGGCCAAAATTGATGAAGCCACCCAGCAGATGACAGGCCAGAACGCCCAGGCCAGCGCTGCTTCGGAAGAAGCCGGCAGCAGTCTGACCGGCGTGTTTGCCAATCTGCAGAAATCAATGGAAGGCTATGCCACGGAAGTCAGCAAGAGCCTGAAGATCTGCCCGGCCTGCGGCCAGCCGGCTGATGCCGACAAGAAGTTCTGCCCCAAATGCGGAGCCAAACTGCCGGATTCAACGATAGCTGAAGGGGCAGTCTGTCCTAAATGCGGCAAGCAGAATTCCATCGGCACCCAGTTCTGTGCCGAATGCGGAACTAAGCTGCCCAGTGCCGTGGCCGAAGAAAAAGCAGCCCAGAAAAAGGATGAGGAAGTGCTGGCCGGCTGGGACAAGTATTTGGCAGCCTATCCAAAGTGGAACTGCGGCGGCAGCGGATATGAAATTGAGCAAATGGATGGCGGCGTTTCATTTATGGTGAAGATGGAAAGTGAAGGGGCAGCTAAGGAAGCAGTCAAAAAATACCGGCAGCTGCTGATTCAGAATGGCTTCCGTCAGGCCGGCGAATATCCGGATGTCTGCCATCTTTACAAGATGACCGACGGGGTCTGCTACCACCTGGATACCGAGCATTGCTTTGACGGCGACTATGACCAGCCGCAGTTTCTTTTCAGCATCGGTGAGCCTACCGGCGGGTTTAATTACACCAAGCCGGAGCCCAAGAAAGCCAGCAGCATACTTGATCTGTTCAAATAAGACAAAATGAGTAGTCCAGGCAGCTGCTTTATTTACCGGCAGCTGCCTGCGATTTTTTGGTAAACATAGGGAGCAAGGCTTTAAGGGAGAAACTAAGATGAAGAAAACAGTACTGTTAATTGTGGTGTTTTTCCTGGCTGCTGTCATGCTGACAGGCTGCGGCGGCACCGGTGACAATGCCGGATCAGGCACAATTCCGCCGGCGGACGGATCAGCCAATGACGCCGTCAATGACGGCACGGGCACCAATGATGATAATAAACCGGCTGAGATACTGACCCGGGCGCAGATCCTCGAAAAAATAGGGGTGACCACCGGGCCGGCTTATCTGGTTGTCAGATATAATGGCAACGGGGAAAACCCGCCGCTGTACGGAGCATCTGAATGCTACATCATATTCAAAATCTTCAATGATGACGGCACGCCTAATGCTCTGGGCACTTCGGAAACCTGGTACATCTATGACGACCAGGCCGGTTTTGATGCCGGATATGCTAATGTCAGCGGCCGCGACGATCTGTCTTTTAAGGACAGGGACCATCTATCCAGCCTTTATTATGTGATGAAGAGCTCGATTTTCGGCTCAAGGGCTGACTATTCAACCTATGATGAACTGGTTGGTCTGATTGACTCAAATTCTTCACTGAGTGGGGATTATTCAACTTATGAAGTTGTTCGGTAAGCTGCTGCGTATAAGACGAATCCGGAGCAGTTTCGCCTTCATTTGATAATAAGAAATTAATGGACGACCCGCCGGTTTTGTTTAACAGCAGCCGGCCCATGATAAAACCAAAAGGAGGATAAAGTTATGCCAGTATGTTCAAACTGCGGCAAGGAAGTGCCCCAGGGAGTTGCCTTCTGCACGGCCTGCGGCACCCCGGTAGCCCAGCCGGCTTCGGCTGCACCTGATCCGACTCCGACCATCGTCAGGGAAACCGCCCCGGCCAGTCCGGCGGTCAGTACCGGTTCATTCTTCGGAATGATGTTTCTGTTTTCCATTCCGGTAATCGGCTGGCTGATCTGCCTAATCATGGCGTTTTCGTCGAAAAATGAAAATCGACGGCATTTTGCCAAAGCTACTTTAATCTGGCTGCTCATAGCTGTTGTTATGACGGTAGTGATTGGCCTGCTTGCTTATTTTGCCAGTCCGTGGCTTTCTCAGTATCTCAGCCAGATCTCCGGCGGCCAGTTTTCAAACCTCAAGGATCTGATTGACCAGCTTAAAAGTTTAACTGACGGTCTGAGCCTGCCGGCAGAATAGTGGTAAAAGAGGAATAAAAAAGGCATATTGTGGAAAATGCGGCGCCCAGATGGAAGATAACGCCAAGGTCTGTCCGTCCTGCGGGGCCCCGGTGGCTGCCGCTAAAGCGGCGGCGGCCGATGATCTGGAGTCAAAGGTTCAAAGCCTGAATAATACGGCTGATACAACAGGGTCATACAATCAGGCTGATATTCAGCAGAATAAAACGATGGGCGTTTTAGCTTATCTGGGCTTATTGGTATTAATCCCGCTGTTTGCGGCGAAAAACTCAACGTTTGCCCGCTATCATACCAACCAGGGACTGATGCTGTGCGCTGCCGAGATTGCAGCCAGCATTGCCGCCCGGATGCTGTTGACGATTCTGCCCTACGGCCCGCTGTGGCGGATTGTCAGCTGGGCCTATTATCTGTGCGGTATCTCCTTTCTGGTACTGCTGATAATCGGCATCGTCAATGTATCCAACGGCCGGGCTAAGGAACTGCCCGTCATCGGTTCAATCAGACTATTGAAATAACGGTTTGTTATCCTAATGTCCCTTTAGGATAATTGAAAATCCCGTCACAGGCTGGCGGGATTTTTAGAAGGGAACAATGATATAAGACACGAGAATGCAGAGGGATGACTTCTTATTACCGTTGTTTTACTTTCCTGTCCGGCCCTGATACTCGCTGCCGACGATTTCATTCATCTCCTCGGGGGTCTGTTGGCAGCCGCCGGCCAGCCACATCTCAATAATCCGGGTGATCCCGGCCCGGAAGAATTCACAGTGATATTCAATGAAGCGGCCGTGAAAATGCTTCTCGGCTAACTGAGTGTCATATTGCAGAAGCCCGAATTGACGGTTATAGCCCAGCTTCAGGTAAGTTTTATAGAAGAGCTGGTTTTCGTAAATGTTCCTAAACAGCTTGAGATAGTTATTGCTGTTAAAGCCAATCGTAATCTCTTCTTTGTAAAGGTCATGAAAGTTTGCTTCCATCTGCTCTCTGAGCTTGTCGGCCAGATCATAGATGTCAAGATAATTGGCATAAAAGGTTGTCCGGTTAAGTCCGGTGATCTGGCACAACCGGGAAACTGATATCTGGTCAAGCTGTTCGGTCTGCAGCAGGCCCATAAAGGCTTTCTCTATTTTCTGACAGGATGCCTTTCTTCTCTTATTGTTGACGGTGTTCATTTATTAAACCTCCATTAACCCAACACTTTGGCCTAATCTGCTGATTGCGGCAGCCGGCCAGCCCCATTATACTGAAATCACATTAAAACAACAAGTGTTGTGATAATGAACAAAGGGAGGAAGTAATTATGAAGAAGAGCAGTTTTGTGACTATGGTATTGGCAACGGTCAGCGGGATGCTGTTTGCTATCGGCATGTGCATGGCCCTTATTCCCCAATGGCAGGCTTTCAAGCCGGGCATCATCTTTGGCTGCATCGGTCTGGCCGGCGGAGTGATCACCTATATTGTCTGGCGCCGCTTGACCCATCAGAAACCCATCGCCATCAGCGGCAAGGCCATCGGAACAGCTGCCGCCGGCATTGGCGGGGTGCTGGTGCTGGGTGTCGGAATGTGTTTCTGCATGGTATGGAACGATATGATCAAGGGAATCATCATCGGCCTTGTCGGCATTGTGATTCTGCTGGCCCTGATTCCGCTGACTAAAGGCATTACGGACTGAAAGAAAGAGGTAAATAAAAATGGCTAAATCAAAACTGGTCGCCGTCAATGAGAAGATTGCTGATAAAGCGGTGGAGGGCTACAATCGCATCCAGGACACCGTGGTCGAAGCATACACAAAAATCGAAGACGGCTTTGTTGACCGCTATCTGACTAAAGAAGGCGAGACGGTGGCCGAAGCTAAAAAGAGAATTAAAGAAAGCACCAAGTAAATATGTCTTTTATCAGGACGGTCAGCAGGCCGTCTTTTCTTATAGCCGGCTGTTAAATGAAATCAGGAATATGGTATAGTGTATAAAAGAATCCTGATGTGATTCTGTTCCAGAAAAGGAAAGGGCAAATCATGAAAAAACTATTTAAAGCATTGACCATTCTCTGTTTAGTTTTCGCTGTGGCCGGCTGCGGGACCTCCGGGCCGCAGAAAATTGCTGACAAGTATCTGAAAGCCATGACCGCTCTTGACTATGTAAGTGTTAATGACTGCATGGCTGACGGCACATCCGACATTGAAGATCTTGTTGAAAGCAACTTAACTGAATTATCACAAAACGATCTGGCAACTACGATATATAACTATCTCAAAGACAGCATAGCTAAGATGAAATATACCATCGGGGAAACAAAGATTGACGGAGACAGCGCTACTGTTGCGGTGCATGTTGAATACTGCGACATCAGCGATGTCTTAGAGGCCTCCATAAAGGAATATCTAACCAAGGCACTGACTATAGAAACAAGCGGCACTGCTTATACCGAGGAACAGTACGGCCAGCTTTTCAAAGAAATATTTGCCGAAAAGTGTGGGTCAGAGACTGTCGGAACTCTGACCAAGGATATTGTTTTGGACTGTGTGAAGAAAGATAATGAATGGAAAATCGATGCACTGTCTTCTGAAAATGAGTCAGCAATGAGCGATATTCTGACCTGCAATATGATTGAGGGGCTGGAAGACGGCGTAAGAGGTTTTGCCCAGCAGTTTAACTGATTGGAATTGTCAGAGGGGGAAGGAGCCGGCTGCAGCTACCGGTAAAGGAAACCATGAAAATAATTGTCTGTATCAAACAGGTGCCCAGCACCAGCAAGGTCGATATCGATCCGGTAACCGGTGTTTTGAAACGCAGCGGCATCAAGGGCAAGATGAATCCCTATGATCTGTATGCCCTGGAAGCCGGTCTGCAGCTGAAACAGCGCTGTCAGGCCAGTTTAACGGTAGTATCGATGGGACCGGGCCAGGCGGAAGAAACCATAAGGGAAGCCATTTACATGGGGGCCGATGACGGCGTGCTGATATCTGACCGCCGGCTGGGCGGCGCCGATGTTCTGGCAACATCTTATACGCTGGCCCAGGCTATCAAAGCCCTCGGGGATTTTGATCTTATCATCTGCGGCAAGCAGACAACCGATGGCGATACGGCCCAGGTCGGCGCGGAAATGGCCGAGACAATGAAACTGGTCCATGCCTGCAATGTTACCGCCATAACGGAAATAACGCCTTCTGAAATAACCGTCAGATTAAACCAGGAGCATGAAATTGTTACCCAGAGCATGCCGCTGCCCTGCCTTTTGTGCACCGACGGCGACATCAACTCGCCCCGGCTGCCTTCCTACCGAAGGAAACTGGAAACCGGCAGCGGAAGCATCAGGACAATGACTTTGGATGATCTGGCCGACAAAGATGAGCAGCATTACGGTCTGGCCGGCTCGGCCACCCAGGTTGAAAGAATCTTTGCGCCTGATAAAAACGAAGAGAAGACAATGTGGCAGGGCAGCGCTGAACAGCTGACCGGCCGGCTTTATGATCTGCTGGTTCGCCAGAAGGCCATCAGGACCGGGGAGTAAGAACATGGGACTGCAAATTCACCAGGAGAAGATCAATGAACAGGCTGCCGCGCAATTAGTAGAACTGTGTCCCTTCGGCGCCATCAGCCGGCAGGGGTCTGTCATCAGCATCGGTGCCGGCTGCAAAATGTGTCAGATGTGTGTCCGCAAAGGCCCGGCGGGAGCTGTTACCTATCAGCCGGCCCCCCGGGCGGATGTTGATAAGAGTTTCTGGAAGGGCATTGCGGTTTTTGGCGAGTATAACCGCGGCCAGCTGCACAATGTAACTCTGGAACTGCTCGGCAAGGCCCGCCAGCTGGCTGGTGTTACCGGTGAAAAGGTTTATGCCGTTTTAATCGGCTGCCGCATCAAGCCGCTGGCTGAAACATTGCTGGAATACGGGGCTGATGCTGTTTATGTCTATGATGATCCGGCCCTGGATGATTTCAGGATGGATACTTATACAGCGGCATTCAGCGACTTTATAACAAAAGTAAAGCCCTCATCAATTTTAGTCGGGGCTACCAATATCGGCCGCAGTCTGGCCCCGCGGCTGGCCGCCCGCTTTCATACCGGTCTGACGGCTGACTGCACCCGGCTGGAAATGAAGCCGGATTCTGATCTTGTTCAGATAAGACCGGCTTTTGGCGGCAATGTCATGGCCCAGATCATAACTCCGGCCAGTCGGCCGCAGATGTGCACGGTCCGCTATAAGACATTTGACAGCGCCGCCCGCACTGAGCCGGCCGGCCGCATTGTGCCCATGACTCTTGACCCGGCCGAATTAACCAGTGTCATCTCCCTGAAAGAGATTATTGCCAAGCCCAAAGTCATCGATATTTCCGAAGCCAAGACCATCATCGCCGTCGGGCGCGGCTTAAAGAACAAAAATGACATTGCCATGGTGCAGACGCTGGCTGATCTGCTCGGGGCCCAGCTGGCCTGCAGCCGTCCATTGGTGGAAGCCGGCTGGTTTGATGCCCGCCGGCAGATCGGTCTGTCGGGCCGGACGGTCAATGCTAAAATCATCATCACCCTGGGCATTTCCGGGGCGGTGCAGTTTGCGGCCGGCATGCGCAGTTCGGAACTGATCATTGCCATTAACGAGGATGAAGCGGCTCCTATCTTTGATGTGGCCCATTACGGCATTGTCGGCGACATCTACGAGATTGTCCCGGCTTTAATAGCCCGGATCCAGGGAGGTCAGAAGAATGTATAACAAAGTTACAGAAGCAGATGTCAGCCAGCTGCGGCAGCTGACGGCTGAAAAACGCGTTATCGAGTTTGACCGGATCAGTGACGATTACAGCCATGATGAGATGAACGGGATCCGCCATATGCCCGATGTCCTGGTTAAGGTAAAGACAATCGAAGAAGTGGCGGCGGTCATGAAATATGCGACCGCCCGCATTCTGCCGGTGGTAGTTCGGGGTTCCGGAACCGGCCTGGTCGGCGCGGCAGTTGCGATAGACGGCGGTATTATGCTGGAAACGGCCGGCATGAATAAAATAATTGAACTGGACCGGGATAATCTGACCCTGACGGTTCAGCCCGGGGTTCTGCTGATGGACATTGCGGCCTATGCGGAAGCCAGCGGCTTTATGTATCCGCCTGATCCGGGGGAAAAGAGTGCGACCATCGGCGGCAACATCGCCACCAATGCCGGCGGCATGCGGGCCGTCAAATATGGCGTGACCCGTGATTATGTCCGCGGTCTGACCGTGGTTCTGGCGGACGGATCAGTGGAGCAGCTGGGCGGCAAGGTCGTTAAGAACAGCTCCGGCTATGCGCTGAAAGATCTGATCATCGGTTCGGAAGGAACCCTGGCCATAATTACCGAAGCGGTGCTGAAACTGGTGCCGCTTCCCAAACTGACCGTCAGTCTGCTGGTGCCGTTTGCCGACATGGAATCAGCGCTGCAGACAGTGCCGCTGATTATCCGCAGCGGCTATAATCCGACAGCGGTTGAATACTTCAGCCGGGAGACAATTCTGTTTGCGGAAGACTATCTGGGCAAGAAATTTCCCGACAGCAGCCATCCGGCCTATCTGCTGCTGACGGCGGACGGCAGTGATGAAAGAGCCGTCAGTGATGCCTGCGACAGGCTGTCCCAGCTCTGTCTGGATTCTGGAGCCATCGATGTCTATACCGTTGATACGGATGAGCGCAAGGCTTCCGTCTGGACGGCGCGCGGCGCTTTTTTGGAAGCCATCAAGGCATCGACTACCGAGATGGATGAATGTGATGTCGTTGTGCCGCGCCGGGCTATTGCCGATTTCATTCAGTACACCCGCCAGCTGGCCGATCAATATAATATCCGCATTCCCAGTTTCGGCCATGCCGGTGACGGCAACCTGCATATATACATCTGCCGGGATAATCTGGCCGAAAAGGAATGGCAGGACAAACTGGCGGCCGTCTTCAAGGATCTGTACAGCCGGGCCCGGCAGGCCGGCGGGCAGGTCAGCGGCGAACATGGCATCGGCTTTGCCAAGAAAGAATACCTGCACGATTCGCTGGGAGCCGGTCAGATTGAACTGATGAAAGGCATCAAGAAGGCATTTGACCCCCTGAACATCCTTAATCCGGGCAAAGTGTGCGAATAGCGTTTTCTTCATTTATTGACTGACAGGCGGCAAACCGGCCAAAGACGGTTCGCCGCTTTTCAATATCATTTCCCAGGCAATAAAAAAAGTTTGAAATACGGCGCAATCCGTGTTAATAATTGAGGGCATAATATTCCGAAACGATACAAGAGGCGCCGCACTGCCATCTGATACGATACAGACACCGGCCCTGGTATCGTTTTTTTATTCAGACGATCAGCGGGAGGTGAAGGAATAGCTGATCAGGGAGGTTCTTTAACTTATGGATCAAAAAACAAATTCATTTCTGGAAACCGAGAAAGTAGGGCGGCTGATGCGCCAGTATGCCATACCATGCATTATTTCACTGCTGGTGGCATCACTGTACAATATCGTTGACCAGATTTTTATTGCCAATGCTGCCTATCTGGGTTCTTACGGCAATGCGGCCAATACGGTCGTCTATCCTTTAACAATAGTCACGCTGGCGGTGGCGGTAATGATCGGGGACGGCTGCTGCTCTTTTGTCAGTCTCAGTCTGGGCCGTCAACAGAAGGATAAGGCGGCCGGCAGCATCGGCAGTGCCGTTGTCATAACGGTTGCGGCCAGTCTGGTGATTACAGCCGTGTATCTGCTGACATCTTCACAGCTGCTGGCTCTTTTTGGCGGGACAGTCAATGAGCAGACTTATCTGTTTTCCCAGCAGTATTTTTTCTGGATTACAGTCGGCATTCCGTTTTACATGTTCGGCCAGGCCCTTAATCCCATCATCCGTTCGGACGGCAGTCCGAAATATGCCATGGCGGCTACGCTGGCCGGAGCAGCGGCCAATATTATTCTGGATCCGCTTTTCATCTATGTTTTCCGCTGGGGCATGAGCGGAGCGGCTCTGGCGACGGTGATAGGCCAGATCATCACGGCCGTTTTGTCCGCCGCCTATCTGTTCCGCATGAAGGCCGTAAAGCTGCAGCGGTCGGATTTCCATCTGGCCGGCGGGCTGATCAGGCAGTATCTGCCGCTGGGCATGACCAGTTTTCTTTCCCAGATTTCACTGGTATTTTCCATGGCCGCGGTCAATAACATGGTCAGCATATATTCCCGCCTTGATCCGGTCTTCGGTCAGGCTGAATACACTCATATACCGATGGCGGTGATCGGCATTGTCATGAAGTTTTTCCAGGTGGTCATTTCCATAGCGGTCGGGACAGCTGCCGGCTGCATCCCGGTAGTAGGGTATAACGTCGGAGCCGGCCGGTATGACCGGGCCCGCCGGATGTTTTCAATTCTATTGGCCGTTGAAGCGGCCGTAGGAACCGGGGCGCTGCTGATTGCCGAGTTTCTGCCCTATCAGCTTATTGATATTTTCGGGGCTGCCAATGAAAGCAGCTATTATACGGCTTTTGCGGTCAGATGTTTCCGGATCTACCTCTGCCTGCTGCCGGTGGCAACAGTCAACAAGGGAACGTTCATCTATCTGCAATCCATCGGCCATGCTGTTTCATCAACCGTTATCTCCCTGCTGCGGGAAATCGTGCTGGGGGTCGGCTTAGCGCTGCTGCTGCCGCGTTTCTGGGGCCTTGACGGCGTGCTGTTCTCTTTTCCGGCCGCCGATCTGCTGACTTTTGCGGTCACGGCCGTTCTCATTGCGGCGACTTTCCGTCAGCTCGGCAGGGCGCAGGCCAAACAGGGCTTGGCAGCAGAAGCAGAAATAAAACAGCCGGCCAGTGGGCTGATTCAATGATGATTTTTTCACAATCGTTAATATAATAGAGAACATTATGAAACAATGTCGCCTCTTTCTTACGCTTAAAATTGAAAGTGTAAGAAAGAGGCTTTTATGAATCGAAAAATTAATCTGACGGAAGGATCGATCTGGAGGGTCCTTCTATTATTCGCCATCCCTTTGTTTGTCGGGCAGTTTCTGCAGGTATGAGTCCATTGAGGACCAATACGATTACATCATCCGGTCGCACACCGGCTATGAATCACCTAAAGAACTGCTGGATAATGTGATGGACTGCTGTGAAAGAATAATCGCCGGCACGGATGCCCGTCAGAAAAGCGAGCGCAACGGCCGGGTCAGGTATTGGACTTATCCGATGAATGAAAAAGGACTGCGGGCTGACGGCAAGCCGGGCAATGTCAGCTATGAAATTGTTGAACCGGAGCCGTGGCGGACCATCAGCTGACCGCTGTCCATTATTTGACTGACAGAAGGCAGATCCTGCGGACCTGCCTTTTTTAACCTGACAATAAAGCCGGACTGTCAGCTAAGGCGCTGATTCTGCCGGTGCCGGTAATTTTTCTTGTCGGCATACATCAGACTGTCAGCCTTGATGCAGACATCATCAAAACAGTCGCCGGGTGAATAGAAAGCCCAGCCGATAGAAGCTGTCAGGCCGCTTTCAGCCAGCGCCCGGCGGACAGTTTCAATAAACCCATTGACCAAACTTTCATTCTGCTGGCGGCCCAGCACCATGAATTCATCGCCGCCGATCCGGCAGGGATAAAACAGCCGGCCGCTGTTGTCCAACAGAACATTGGCTACTTTCTGCAGGGCATCATCACCGTGGCTGTGGCCCTGGCTGTCATTGATTTCCTTAAGACAGTTCATATCGATGGAGATGACAGCCAGTGACTGATTGTGCCGCCTGCGGGCCTCCAGGTAAAAACTGCGCCGGTTCATCAGTCCGGTCAGCGGATCGCGCCGGTATGTTTCAATATACAGGACCACATAATACAGGGCACAGGAAACAGCCATAGCGCCATTCAATAAAAACTTGCAGTCGGAAAGCACGCTTTCCAGATACGTAGCCAGCACGCAGATACCGGCTACATAAAGAACGGTAAAGATCTCCCCGGCAGTGATGTGGCGGTGCATCTTGAGGGTCAGAAAAACCAGGGCCGCCAGATAAGCTCCGCTTAGGATATGGGAAAGAAAGCCCAACGGCCCGCGGACAAAATCGTTGCCGGCATCAAACCAGAACATCAGGTGGGTAAAATAACTGCTAAAGGCAATCAGTCCCAGAATCAGCACCGGCAGCCATAACAACATATTTGTTCTCTTGCGCCGCAGCAGAATGCTGATGAACAGCATCAGCGAAGCCGGCCTGATGGTGTAGCCGGCCGCCGAGGTCAGATAGCGCCATACTGTCGGATAAGTCAGTTTGGCCAGGTAGGAATCGGCCATGTCGGCCGCTGTCAGCAGCACAACCAGCCAGATAAAAGCAATAAAGCTGTTATTGGTCCGCTCGTCAAGATTTTTGTTGGTCGTGGCAATGATGCCGAGGCCGACCAGCAGACAAAGGGTAGTAAAGTTTTCCAGCAGCAGCTGAGCCAGCATAGTTTATCCGCCTCCGGATCGAAAATACATGCTCAGTTAAGTATACTCAAATCGACTGTAAAAGGGGAGATTTCAGGCGGCTTTATTGTAAGACGGCCAATATTTTTGGTTCATTGTGTCGTCCGGGGGTCAACTGGTGCTAATATAATAGCCAAAGGAGACTGGCCGTGAAACACTTTGCCCGCTTCTATCTGGATAAGGAAAAAGATATCGTGGTGGACCTCAGCATGACCAAAGAGCAGCTCAGCTATGTTCTGCGGACGCCTAACCACGGCACCGGCAATCTGATTACCAATCTGGCGGTCATGTTCAGTCTGCCGCTGAGCTATGCTAAAGACGGGATGAAAATTGTCGCCGGCACAATACCATGCTACCTGGATGCGGCCAACAGACCCGTTTATATTTTTCATCTGGGCAAAACCAAGGTGGCCAATATTTATCCGGACGGCACTATTGAAAGAAAGGCCTATATTCCGGCCATTTCCAAGACTTTGATGTCCCAGACCAAGGATTACCGGCTGCCTTACGAAAAGACCATCGTCAAGACTTTCATCCGCAAGGAGGAAAAATTCCGGGCGGATCTGCATACCCACATGAATGCCAATCTGGAACCGGATACCCTGATTGCCCTGGGCATCTGTCATCAGATCGAATACTCCCTGTACTATATCAAGAAACTGGGCCTCCGGCTGAACGCCGCCCAGAGCAGGAAACTGAATAAACAGCGCCGTTTGGCCGCAGGACGGATGACGGACCTCAGCCAGTCTGATCCTCACCGGGACCGTCACATTGATGATGCCGTCAGAATCAATTTTGCGGATCTCATTCTGAATAATATAGCCAATGCCGCTTACAATATTGCCCGCATCCGCACTTCACTGGCCGTAATCAAAGACGGCCAGGCGGTTTTTACCAATCTGGAAAAGGTGTACCTGTACCGCTATGTCTTTACCAAAGGCAAGCCGGCGGGCCGCCGGATCAAACTTCATAGTATTGATCAGATACCCGACAGTGATATTGCTAGAACAGTAAAAGCCGTACTGGATGATCATCTGGGCCAAACCTATGCCGGCAATACGATCTATCAGGACATTCTGCTGTGGACGGCACGGATGTACCGTGATCACGGCATTGTCTATGCCGAGATTTCCGATACCAGCCTTGTGGCCAAAGAAAGAGCCTTTGAAACGCTGCGCCAGATCCATGAAGTAATGCCGGCCGTCTATGCCGAGACAAAAGTGCGGCTGCGCTTTCTGGCCGCTTTGCGCCGGATTCCTTTGACCATTGTCAAAGATCAGATTACCGGGGCTGACTACCAGCAGAATCTGCAGGTCCTGCAGGCCGTTATGATTGATCCGTATATTGCCGGCTGCGATATCGTCGGCGAAGAAATCAATGATATCAAAGATCTGCAGCCGGTTATCAGCCGTCTGACGGCTTTAGCCGGCACTGACCCCGGCTTTGTCATCCGCATTCATGCCGGCGAAAATGATAGCATCAAAGACAACGTGGCCAGCAGCATTGACGCCGTGGCGGCCGGCCTGCAGCCGGGTCAGAAAATGCCGCATCTGAGAATCGGCCATGGTCTTTATACCGCCAATCTTGCGACAGCCAAGGGCCAAAGACTGCTGGCTAATCTGCTGAAATACCATGTGATACTGGAATTCCAGATTACCTCCAATGTCAGGCTTAATAATCTCAATTCTTTAAAGCGCCACCCCCTTAAACAGTATCTGGCGGCCGGCATTCCCTGCGTGCAGGGGACGGATGGCGGCGGCCTGTACGGCACGGATTCTATTGATGAACAGCTGGCCCTGCAGAAAATGCTGGATCTGAGCGATGCGGAAATAATCCAGATGAAAAAGGCGGCGGACCGGGTAATTGCGGTCAGCCGGCGGGATTTTGAGCGCAAGGAAAAGAAAATGGCCGGACTGCTGGCGGATACCAGCCTGACCCAGCTTCTGGCTGGCCGGCTGGCTAAAGCGGAAGAGCAGGACCCCGCTGTCGTGTTTCCGCTGACCCGGTTTGCGGCCGGACCGGCTTTTAAAAAGCAGATCAGACCGCTGCCGTCGACCGGTCTGCCGGTCATAATTGCCGGCGGCAGCTATAACAGCAATCGTCATTTCACGGCGCTTCGCCAATCGGACCGGCTGATCATTGATGCCATTCTGCAGCAGGCCGATCCCCGGAAAATATTCTTTGTCATCGGCTACCGGCTGACCGGAGCGGAGAAATACCTGCTTGAGCAGAATAAGGGCCGCTTTGAAATATATTCTTTTGTGCCGTCCATGGTCAGTGCTGACCAGATCAAGAAGATATGCAACACCGATCTGGCCGTCCGGGTGGCTTTGGAATCATCGGGGATGGGACTGTACAAGAGTCTTAATTATGAGATTTTCAGACAGCGGCCGTCGGTTTTGGTAGCTTTTGACGGTGACGGTGCCGGCATGAATCTTATTCAGGAAGCCAATCTGCACCGCCAGACCCGTATCTTTATCAGTTCCCATGCCGCCAGTCTGAAAAAGAAAGCGGCCATGATAGAAGGCTATGTCACCATCTTTGATTCAGCAGCGATTGTTGATGAAATGATGAAATGGCTTTCCGGAGAAAAATCATTCAGGCATCATTCAGACCGGATGATGCTGTAATAAAAAAGCCGGCAGCGGGCCGGCTTTTATAATGCAGACAGAGATATATATGTGGACTATTCGAGTTCGAAGGCGCCGGTGTAAAGCTGGTAGTAGGTGCCTTTTTCACTGATGAGTTTTTTATGGTTGCCGCGTTCGATGATATGACCGTGGTCAAGAACCATAATGACATCAGAATTCTGAACGGTTGACAGACGGTGGGCGATGACAAAGGTTGTCCGGCCGTTCATCAGCTTATCCATGCCGTCCTGAACCAAAGCTTCGGTACGGGTATCAATTGACGAGGTGGCTTCATCCAGAATCATGACCGGCGGGTCAGCTACGGCCGCCCGGGCAATGGAGATAAGCTGTCTCTGGCCCTGGGAAAGGCCGCTGCCGTCGCCCTTGAGAACGGTATTATAGCCATCCGGAAGCATCCGGATGAAACTGTCAGCATTGGCCAGCCGGGCGGCTTCAATGCACTGCTCGTCGCTGGCGGTCCGGTTGCCGAAGCGCAGATTTTCCATTACGGTTCCGGTAAACAGGTTGACATCCTGCAGCACCATTCCCAAGCTGCGCCGCAGATCAGCCTTTTTGATCTTGTTGATGTTGATGCCGTCATAGCGGATCTTGCCGTCATCAATGTCGTAGAAGCGGTTGATCAGGTTGGTAATAGTAGTCTTGCCGGCACCGGTTGCCCCGACAAAGGCAATCTTCTGACCCGGCTCGGCATAAAGGGTAATATCATAAAGAATCTGCTTGTCAGGAACATAGGAGAAGTCCACATGATCCATGACGATCCGGCCTTCCAGCTTGGTATAAGTAAGCGTGCCGTCGCCATGAGGATGTTTCCAAGCCCACAGACCGGTCGGATGGTCAGCTTCACTGATAACGCCGTTTTCCTCGCTGGCATTGACCAGGGTGACATAGCCGTTGTCAGTTTCGGCTTCTTCATCCATAAAGGCGAAGATGCGGCCGGCGCCGGCCAGCGCCGTGATAATGGAGTTGAACTGGTTGGCAATCTGGGAAATAGGATTGATGAAGCTGCGGGACAGGGTCAGAAACGAGGCGATCATGCCAAGGGTGATGGTATTGATGCCGAACAGTCCCAGGTTGCTGACTTTGAATATAGCCATATAGGCGCCGACAATGGCGATAATGACATACAGGACATAGCCCAGGGCATTCATCATCGGCATCATGGCATTGGAAGAGCCGTTGGCTGTGGCCGAACTGGTTTCCCAGGCTTTATTCTTAACGGCTAATTCTTCCTTGGTCTTGCTTTCATGGCAGAAGACCTTGATGACTTTCTGGCCGTTGATCATTTCTTCGACATAGCCATCCAGATCCGCCAGAGAATGCTGCTGCTCAATAAAGTATTTGCCGCTGGAACCGGTCACTTTCTTAATAATCTGCATGACAAAGAACAGCGCAATGATGACCACCAGAGTCAGCCAGATGCTGATATAAAGCATGCAGCAGAAGACGGCAACGATAGTGGCAATGGAAGTTACCAGCTGGGCCATGGACTGGGCGATCAACTGCCGCAGAGTGTCGGTATCATTGGTATAAAGACTCATGATATCGCCATGGGTATGACTGTCAAAATAACGGACCGGCAGTTTCTGCATCTTTTCAAACATTTCGTCACGGATGGTCTTCAACGTGCCCTGGGCGACGGTGACCATGATGCGGTTGTATATCAAATTAGAAGCAATGCCGATAAGATAGACCACTGCCAGCACAGCCAGAGCCTGCAGCAGGCCGGTAAAGACGGGGTTGGGTGAATCCAGCAGGGGCGTGATGTAATCATCAATCAGTGTCTGCAGGAACATGGAAGAGGCTGCCGAGGCAATAGCCGACAGCAGAATGCATATCAGCACTATAATCAGCGGACCTTTATAGACCCGCAGATAGGACAGAAGCCGTTTCAGCACCGCCGGATCGTAATTCTGGCCGTTTTTCGCGGGATTCTGGTTATTACGCTTTTTCATTTTCAGAGGCTCCTTTCTGCTGGGACTGATAAACTTCACGGTAAATACTGCTTGATTTCAATAATTCTTCATGACTGCCGACAGCGGAGATGTGGCCGTCATCCATGACGACGGTTTTGTCGGCATTTTGAACGGAGCTGATCCGCTGGGCAATGACAATCTTGGTTGTTTCAGGCATATACTGGGCCAGAGCTTTCTGAATGCGGGCATCAGTGGCCGTATCAACGGCACTGGTCGAATCATCAAGAATCAGTACTTTGGGATTCTTCAGCAGGGCCCGAACAATGCACAGCCGCTGTTTCTGTCCGCCGGAGACATTGGCTCCGCCCTGCTCGATCTTGGTTTCATAGCCGTCGGGCAGCGTGTCGATAAACTCATCGGCACAGGCCAGATGACAGGCCTGCTTCATCTCATCCATGGTGGCATTTTCGTTGCCCCAGCGCAGATTATCAATGATTGTGCCGGCAAACAGTTCGTTTTTCTGCAGCACCATAGCAACAGCCTGCCTTAATGAATCCAGGTCATACTGGCGGACGTCAATGCCGCCGACCGTCAGGCTTCCGGCTGTCACATCATACAGACGCGCCACCAGCTGCACCAGACTGGATTTGGATGAACCGGTGCTGCCGATGATGCCGACTGTCTGGCCGGAGGCAATATCCAGGCAGATGTTATCCAGCACCTTTTTGTCAGCTTTGGAAGCATAGGTGAAGTCAACATTCTGATAATGAATGCTGCCATCGGCAACCTCCATTACCGGGTTTTCGGGATTCTTGATATCGGTTGTTTCCTGCAGCAATTCAGCAATACGCTGACCGGAGGAAGCCGAGATGGTGATCATGGCAAAAACCATTGACAGCATCATCAGACTGGTCAGAATCTGCTGGGCATAGGTGATCAGAGCGGTCAATTGACCGGTAGTCAGGCCTAAGGCGGCATTGTTGCCGGAGGCGACAATGGCTTTGGCTCCCAGCCAGGAAATCAGAATCAGGCAGGTGTACATGCATAACTGCATGGCCGGCGAGTTGAAGGCAATCAGCCGTTCGCCTTTGGCAAAGTCAGCATAGATGCGCTGGGAGATTTCTTTGAACTTGCCGGTCTGGGAAGCTTCCTGGTTGAAGGACTTGACGACACGGATGCCGCGGACATCTTCCTGCACAACATTATTCAGCTCATCATAGGTGGCAAAGACCCGCTTGAAGATGGGATTGACACTTCTGATGATGAAGTACAGGGCGATGGCCAGAACCGGAATGGCAATCAGAAAGATCATGGAGATGTCTTTGTTGATGCTGAAGGAGACAATCATGGCAAACAGCATCATGATCGGTCCCCGGATGGCCATGCGGATTATCATCTGATAAGAGTTCTGGATATTGGTGACGTCGGTAGTGAGCCGGGTCACAATTGACGAAGTTGAAAATTTATCAATATTGGAAAAAGCAAAGGTCTGGACATTGTCATACATATCCTGCCTTAAATTAGCCGCAAAGCCGGAAGAGGCCCGGGCCGCAAAGCGGGCTGACAGCTTGCCGGTGACCAGCTGCATAATGGCAAACAGCATCAGGGTAATTCCATATCTCCAGACATTGGATACCGTGCCGGTATTAATGCCGTAATCAATCAGATTAGACATGCACAGCGGAATGACAATTTCAAAGACTACTTCGATGACCGACAGTCCGACTGTAATCCATGATTCCTTTTTGTGATTCCGCAGACTTTTAAGCAGCGTTTTAATCATTGGTTTGTTTCCTTTCACTATAAGAAGCGTTTTCAGATAAGAAGAGAAGCCTATTCATTTTCAAGATGGCTGTCGATGAGCGTCAGCATTTTGCCAAGCTGGTCGGCCTGTTTTGCGGTCAGCGGCTCCAGCATTCGGGCATCCATCTCCTTAATCACGGCAGACATGTTCCGACCGGTTTTTTTAGCCATGGGAGTCAGGGCAACCAATTTATTGCGATGATCCTTTTTATCAGTCTGGCAGGTTACAAAGCCGTTTTTCTGCATGCGGGCAATGATGCCGACAACAGTGGGATGTGATACCTTGAGATGATCTTCAATCTGCTTCTGGGTGACCTGGCCGTCATGCTGGTTGATAAAAACCAGAACCCGGCTCTGGGCCAGAGTAAGATTGTGCTTCTTTAAATCGCTGTCAGCCTTGATTTTAATGCGGTCATTGATTGACTTAATAAGATACCCGATTTGATAATCCATTCTAAACCTCCTTTATAAATGTAGCGTGCTACATGTAGCAGGCTACATAATATTTACATCAGCAGTCATGCCTTGTCAACACCTATTTTTAAATTCTTGCAAAAAAAGAAGCGCTGGTGCAGATATAAGCGCTTTCATGCAGGGCCTAATATTCTGCGCTGTGATGTATAATATCAGCGGCCGAAGATGAAACGGGGGGACGGTAATATGCTTTGCCCAAAAGGCAGCCGGCTGGTGGTAAAGGCTGCCGCCGGATCTTATGGCCAATGGTGGGCCCGGGCTTATTCGCAGGATTATTCTTGCTGATCAGCCGGCGGCACCGGATTTTAAAAAAGCCGGCTTGACATATCAAAATGATATGCAATAATAAGAACGCTCACGCGGAGGTGGGCCATTCAGAAGAAATGGCAAACCGGATAAGGTGACAGGATGAAATGCCTGTAGCCTGTCCGGTTTTCTTTTGGCTGAAGGAGGATAAAACTTATGGTTGATTTAGTGAAAGACAATATTAAAAAGGTGTATTTTAAGTATCTGGCGGCGGCTTTCGGCAGTGCCTTCATCTCTTCAGTTTACGGCATTGTTGATCTGGCGGCCGTCGGCAAATACTACGGGACCACGGGTACGGCAGCCATTGCGCTGATTGCGCCGTTTTGGAATATCATCTACAGTCTGAGTCTGTTGGCCGGCATCGGCGGAGCGGTTATTTTCAGCCGGCTGCGCGGACAGAAGGAGGCAGCGGCCTATCAGGAGTCAAATGAGTACTATACAGCGGCTGTCATCACGGCCGCCCTGCTGTGTCTGGCCGGCTGGACAGCCCTGATCTTTTTTGACGAGCAGCTGCTGACCTTATTCGGCGCCAGCGCGGAACTGATGCCGCTGGCCCGGGCCTATATCTATCCGGTCAAGTTTGCGGTGCCCTGCTTTATTGCCAGCCAGCTTATGGCAGCCTTTCTGCGTAATGACGGTGATCCGGGGCTGGCTACCAAAGCTGTTCTGATTGGCGGTGTGTTTAATGTGTTTGGTGATATTTTTGCCGTATTCACCCTTAATATGGGCATTACCGGTGCCGGCATTGCGACCTGCGCCGGCAGCTTTGTCAGCTGTGTTATCATGCTGAGCCACTTTAGAAGCGACCGCTGCACTTTGGTTTTCACAAGACCGTCCCGGCTGCTGTATAAAATAAGCCGGATTGCCGTAATGGGCTTTGCGACTTTCTTTGTTGATGTGGCCATGGGTATTCTGACCATACTGTTCAACCGGCAGATCATGCAGTATCTGGATGTCAGCGCCCTGGCCGTCTATGGCATCATTTCCTATATCAGCAACTTTGTGCAGTGCTGTGCCTACAGTGTCGGTCAGGCCAGCCAGCCGCTGCTGTCAGTTAATTACGGGGCCGGTCTGATCAGCCGGGTCAGGCAGACTTTGAAGTATGCATTATGGTCAGTGGCCGTTATCGGACTGGCCTGGACCGGTCTATGCCTGGCGGTTCCCAATATGTTCGTCCGGCTGCTGACAGTTCCCACGCCTGATCTTCTATCCATAGCGCCGTCGATAATACGCTGCTATGCCCTGTCATTTCTGCTGCTGCCGTTTAATATTTTCGCCACATACTATTTCCAGGCCCTGCTGAAGCCGCAGACCGCCCTGTTTATTTCCATCATGCGCGGCGCCGTTATCAGCGGCGGATTGATCTATCTGCTGCCGGCTCTGTTTGGTGCCGGTACGCTGTGGTATGCCATGCCGGTCACCGAGCTGGCTGTCGCCGGATATGCCGCCTTCAGGATAATCCGGCTGAACCGGCAGACCCAAAAACTGCCGGCGGCGGCCTAAAGACTGTCCGTCTATTGACTTTGAGTTAACTATAAGCATTAAAATTAAGGCAGCAGGAGGAAATATCATGGGCATGACAATCAGGCAGGTCAGTGAAAAGTATCAGCTGCCGCAGCAGACGCTGCGTTATTACGAGCGGGTCGGTGTAATCCCGCCGGTCAGCCGGACGGCGGGCGGAATCAGAGATTACAGCGCTGAAGATCTTAATTGGGTTGAGCAGGCTAAATGCATGCGGGCCGCCGGCCTGTCAATTGAAGTGCTCTGTGCTTATCAGAAGCTGTTCCGGCAGGGCGATAAAACCATTCCGCAGCGGCTGCAGCTTCTTGAAAGCCAGCATGTGCTGCTGGAAAAGCAGAAGCAGCAGCTGGATGAAACAATTACCAAGCTCGATTATAAAATCGGCTGTTACCGGCAGGCTGTCAGGACCGGCCGGCTGGTCTGGCCTGATCAGACTCCAAAGAAGGGGGCGGCAAAATGAAAGCCATTGTTGTCTACTACTCCTTTGGCAGCGGCAATACCAGAAGAATTGCTGAAAAAGTCAGGGCAGCCTTAAAAGCTGACATTGCCGAAATAGAAGTGGCCGTTCCCTATACCGGCACCAACGACCAGATTAACCGGCAGAGCAAAAGGGAAGCCGACAGCGGCTATAAGCCGGCCCTCAAGCCGCTGGCGGCCAAGCTGTCAGAATATGATATCATTGCGATCGGCAGTCCGACCTGGTGGTATACGATGGCACCGGCAGTCTTAACCTTTATCAGCGAAAATGATTTTCACGGTAAAACAGTCATTCCCTTCATAACTAACGGCGGCTGGCCCGGTCATAATATGAAAGATATTAAAAAGGGCTGTGCGGGAGCGGTGTTCAAGGCAGAAAAAGAAATCCAGTTTGACAGTACCGGCGGCAGTAAGATGATAACCGGTCCGGCCGAACTGGCGGACTGGCTGCAGGAACTCAGCCAGATTGCGGGCTGACGGCTTTTGCCGTCAGTTTTTTTGAGACGGTCCAGGTTGTCAGGAGGCGCTGCGGTAAGCTACAATAGAAGCAGGTAAGGAGTTTATAGATGTCATTGCGCCAGGATGCCGGAATAATCGTTGAGCAGTCAATTGCGGCGGTCATGCCGGAAAAGGCTGTTGAAAAGGCCCTGCAGGATCTGCCCCGGCTGCCGGGACGCCTTTTTCTGGTTTCTTTTGGCAAGGCGGGCTGGTCAATGGCCAAAGCGGCCAGCAACTTTCTGCAGGACCGCCTGACCCGGGGCATCTGTCTGACCAAATACGGCCATGTCAAAGGACCTATTGCCCATGTCGAATGCTTCCAGGGCGGTCATCCGGTTGTCGATGAAAACGGCATAGCGGCCACCAGGCAGATTGAAGCGATGGTCAGCCATCTGACGGCTGAAGACACGGTGATAGTGCTGATATCCGGCGGCGGCAGCGCCCTTTTGGAAGACCCGCTGCTAAGTCTTGGGCAGCTGCAGGACATCAACGAGCAGCTGCTGGCCAGCGGGGCCGATATCCGCCAGATAAATGCCGTCAGAAAATGTTTTTCCCGTATAAAAGGCGGTCAGCTGGCCTTGCTATGCCAGCCGGCGCATGTTTTTACGGTGATTCTTTCCGATATCATCGGCAGCCCGCTGGATATGATTGCCTCCGGGCCAACATTCGATGATAATGTCACGGCCGGTCAGGCTGAAGAGGTAATCCGGAGCTGCCATATTCAGCTGCCCGCCGCGGCCCGCCGGCTGATTGAAGCCAAAAAGACGGTCAGGGTGACCAACTGCGAAACCCATGTTACGGCCAGCTGTGTCCAGCTATGCCAGGCCGGTCGGGCCGCCGCCGTGACGCTGGGGTATAAAAGTACAATTGTTGACGATGCAATGACAACCAGCGCTGATGAGGCCGGCCAGCTGTTAGGGAGGCTGGGCCGCCGGCATGCGGGTGACGGTGTTAAGCAGGCCTATATTTTCGGCGGGGAAACCGTTGTGAAAGTTGTCGGCCGGGGTTTGGGCGGCCGCAACCAGCAGCTGGCCCTGCGGGCGGCCTGTGAGATTGAAGGGCTGGCCAATGTGGCTGTCTTTTCAGTCGGCTCGGACGGAACTGATGGTCCGACCGATGCCGCCGGCGGTTTTGTGGATGGAAGCACGGCCGGCCGGCTGGGCCGCCGGGGCCTGGATATCCAGGCTGTTCTGGCGGATAACGATGCCTATAACGGCCTTCAGGCCGCTGACGGGCTGCTGATGACCGGGCCGACCGGAACTAATGTCAATGACCTGGCCGTAGTCCTGATTGGCGCCGGACCGCTAAATAAGGTATAATTAACTGAATAATTAAAGGGTAAGGGCTATGGAAATTGTTGCAATAAGCTATCTGGAAATTAACATCGTCGGAATCATTCTGCTGCTGGCGATTCTGTTTTTCCTCAACCGGGATTATGCCAGAGACAAGTCGAGCGAGCAGCGTTTTTTCTTTGCCCTTCTTTTCAGCAATCTTTTAATACTGCTGTGTGATGTCGGCATTTACTTTATCGACGGTCATAATACGGTCCTGCTGGCCATTGCCAACCGGGTGCTGGCGCTGTGCTACTTTCTGGCGCAGATCTGGTTCTGCTGCTTCTGGCTGTGCTACACCGTAGCCCATCTTTATCCGGGCTATCAGTACACCCGGATTCAAAAAGTCCTTCTGCTGGTGCCGGCGGCCCTTAATACGGCGGTCAGCGTTATCAGCATCGCAACCGGCTGGGTTTACAGCATCAATGAATTAAACCTTTATACCCGCGGCCCTTATATGATCTGGCTGTTTGTTATTTCCCTGCTGTATATTGTAGCCAGCGCCGTTATCATTATTAATGAAATGAAGCATCCCCGCCGCAGCCGGGAAGTCAGCGACTATTATTCCCTGCTGTTTTTCCCGCTGCCGGTTATTGTCTGCTATTTCCTGCAGTATTTTAATTACGGGGTTTCGCTGATCTGGATTGCCTCCACTCTTTCGCTGCTGGTTCTGTTTATGAACTACCAGGATGACAAGGGCTTCAGGGATCCGCTGACAAAACTGTATAACCGCCGCAAGGCCAACAACCAGCTGCAGTGGGAGATTGATCACCGCCGCGGGGATGATTACCTGGTTGTGGTGATGATTGATATTGATCATTTCAAATCGATTAATGATAATTACGGCCATCTGATCGGGGACGAGGTTTTAACCCTGATGGCGAAAACTTTGAAGGAGAAAAGCCGGCGCAGTGATTTTCTGGGCCGCTTCGGCGGGGATGAATTCATCCTGATCGGCCATATCAGCAGCCGCCAGGATGCCCAGGTCATCACCAGACGGCTTACTGAAGCAGTCAATGCGCTTAACCATGTCTCTAAATACCCTTATACCTTTGCCATAAGCACCGGCTGCAGCGTGGTAAACAGCCAGGATTGCTGCACCATCGATACGGTAATCGACGAGGCCGATAAAAACATGTATCAGGCCAAGGCGGCTAAGGCAGACAATGAGTAGGGCAGCGGACAGTTTTGTGAAGAAAAGACGGGAGCTGATGAGATGAACGGCCGGGCCGAAGTTTTATGCCAGAATATCAGCCGGCAGGCGGCTTTGCTATTTGGCTCATCATATACCGGGATGTATGTTCACGGCTCTTTGGCTTTGGGCGGCTTCCGCTGGGCGGTCAGTGACATTGATTTTATAATTGTTGTAACCCAGCCGGTCAGTCTGCCGGCCAAAACTGCTTTTCTGCAGGCCCTGCTGGATCTGGACAGCCAGGCCCCGGCCAAAGGGCTGGAGATGAGTGTGATTCTGCGCTCGGTCTGCCAGCATCCGGTCTATCCGACACCTTACCAGCTTCACTTCTCCAATATGCACAAAGAAAAATGCCGGCGTGATCCGGCGGCCTATGCAGCCAAATCCAGCGGCCTTGATCCGGATCTGGCGGCCCATATGGCCGTGATCCGCCAGTCGGGAATTGTCATGGCCGGTCCGCCGGCCGCGCAGATCTTCAGCCCTGTTTCAAAGCATGATTATATGAGCAGTGTCATGGCTGACATCTGCGATGCCCCGGCTCAGCTGGTAAAAACGCCGGTCAGTACAATTCTCAACCTGAGCCGGACCCTGGCTTATCTGCAGACCGGCCGGATCATGGGCAAGAAGCAGGGCGGCCAGTGGGCCGTCCGCTCACTGCCTGATTCATGTCATGATATTATTGCGGCCGCTTTGGCTGCTTATACCGGCAGCGCGGTTTTAGATAGCACTTTTGATGCCCGGAAGTGGCAGCCGACGGCGCAGGTCATGCTGGACATGATTAAGACCCGCCGCAAAAACAAAACAAATTGATTATAGACAGCTTCACGGCTGTTTTTTGCGGATAGCATTAAAATCAGTATAGAATACAAGTAAATATATACCCGCTCTGCGGGGGCTGGAGAAAAATAATGATAAACATAACGGAAGAAAGAAAATGGCAGGGCGGAGAAGAAAATCCGCTGCCTTATGCCATGAAACTGCATTTGGAATTAGATATGGGCGGAGTTACTGACGATAATGAAATGATGAATCTGCTGCGCCGCTACAGTCATGTTCAAAATGGCATCAGCCGGGATTTCATCATTCCCGGGGATATGACCCTACATGCCCTGCATTTTGCCATCAACAGGGCGTTCGGCTGGCAGAATTCACACCTGCACAGTTTCCAGCCATATGAAAAGGAATTTGCGGAGACGGTAAATCCGGACACCTTTGCCCGCTGGCGGCAGCTGTGCGGTCTGTATTACCGCTTCCCCAGTGAGGATTTTGAAGATCTTTACTGGGATGATGATTATAAGGATGGCACCGCTTATGACAGATGGGTGCGCCGGAAGTATACCGGACCTTATTACTATGGCGGTAAGAATGAACTGTATGATGAATGTCAGAATGCCGTCGCCGCTTTTATCCAGAAATATCCATCCTTTGAGATCCATAAGCCGCGCAATTGGCAAGACCAGGATTACAAAAAGCTTAATCAGCTGCCGGAAGCCGAACAGAAGGTGGCTCTGGGTTGTAAAACTGTGGCGACAGATGATTTGACAATGGAGCAAATGAGAACGACTATCGATCTGGGCGGTCCGCTGTGCGATCTGATTGAGCGGCTGTGTGTTGCCGATCTGCTGGTGCCGGCTGACTGTCAGCCCAGCCTTCAAAAATGGGAAGCCGACTGTCAGCAGGCCATTGCGGACTGCCATACGGCCACCCACAGCCATACCCCGCTGACTTACCCTTACTTTAAAGAGCTTCGCTATCAGTATGATTACGGCGATGGCTGGGAAGTAAAAATCACCTGCCTGCAGATCTGGGCCGACCGGCCGTCTTATCAGCAGGCCGGCTATGCGGTAAAAACTTTGGCCGCCCGCCGTCCGGTCTGTGTTGCGGCTGATGGAATGGGCATGATGGATGATGTCGGCGGCATTGGCGGATACTGTAGTTTTCTCCAGCAGCTGCATGACGGCAGCCGGCAGGAAATAGCTGAAATGAGCGAATGGGCTAAAATGCAGGGCTATGCCGGAAAGTATATCGAACCGGCCGACATTCTGTAAAGACAAGAAAAAGACGGGACTGCATCATATCAATGTGATGCGATTCCGTCTTTTTTCAGACCAGCTGACTTAAAAACAGTTTATCAAGTTCCGCCCAGCCTTTAGCCGGTTCAGCCGGCAGGCGGCTGAACGTTTCATCCAATTCAGCCAGCCCTTTTTCAATGTATCCGTTCAGTCTGGCACAGCGGGGAATCATTCTGACTTCCGGAGAGCCGATTTTCAAGTCAAGCAGGTGAGTAACCTCTTCGATAAATTCAGGCTCTAATTCAGTTTGGACCAGTTCGCTGAACAGCATTGGCGGCACACTGCGGTGCTCGCAGATCCAGCGGCTGGCCAGCAGCGGCCGCAGGACATAGAAATACTTCTTGAGTCTGACCATGTCAGTCTGCAGGTAATCGCTGTAGTTGCGTTTGGCCATGGCCCGGTAGTGGCACAGCCCTTTTTTAATGGAAAAATAAGGAATCATAAACTCTTTAAGTTCTTCCGCAAAGGGCGTGCTGGTATAAACAATAGGTGAAGAGAACCACTCAAACAGGATAGGGTTGGATCCATGCAGCAGCCTCAGGGCTTTAGCCAGATCCCAGCCGTTGATATCCAGATCATCACTGATCGGACGTTCGATGACATCCCGGCTTTTTTCCAGCCGCAGATAATCCGAGCGCCGGCGCACATAAATGAAACGGACATCGTAATCGCTGTCGGCCGAGGCAAATCCCCAGCCCCGGCTGCCTGATTCAGCGGCCAGCAGGATTCTGACATTTTCGGCAGCCGCAATGGTATCAAGTTCGTTCAGTATCCTTTCCTTCATAATAACAGCCCTCCTTTATAATGCCGGTTTGCTTAATCGGAAGCCTTGAAGTTATAAACAGGTTTAATCTGCCGGCATATCGTTACTGTAGGCTGGATCTGGGCAATAATCTCAGACATGCTTTTGTAGGCCATCGGTGATTCGTCAATGGTGTCGGCATTAATGCAGCTGGAATAAATACCCTGCATTTCCTGCTGGTACTGTTGCATGGTCAGTCCGGCAAAAGCCTGTGTGCGGCTCATCAGCCGGCCGGCCCCGTGCGGTGCGGAGCAGTTCCACTCTTCATTGCCCTTGCCGACGCATATCAAACTGCCGTCTCTCATATTGATGGGAATAAGCAGTTTTTCGTTCTGCTTTGCCGAGACTGCGCCTTTGCGCAGAATCATGGCGGCAGTGTCAATGTAGTTATGAACAGTAGTGAATTCATCTTTTTTGGTAAAAGCCATGCCGTTTATAATAACGTCCATCATGGCCTTGCGGTTTAAGACGGCATACTGCTGGATCAGATGCATGTCATGGATATAATCATCAAACAGCTGGCCCTGGACATAAGCCAGATCTTTGGGAATATCGACTGTGTGCAGCTTCTTTGTTTCTTCAATCAGCGGCTGGATTTCCTTCTGGCGGCCCTGCTGCTTTAATTCCTCAATCAGCTTGCTGATCTGATAGCGACTGCCGCCGCCTAAGGCCAGCCAGCCCTGCTTCTGGTAAAACTCGGCCACTTCCAAACCTAAATGCCGGCTGCCGGAATGAATGACGATATACAGTGAACCGTCTTCGGCCTTATCCGCCTCAATGAAGTGGTTGCCGCCGCCCAGTGATCCAAGGCTTAAGTCAGCCCGGCTCCGGTTGATAAAGGGAGCGCAGCGCAGCTGGGCCAGGTCAATCAGGGCGGTATAAGGATGAGGCACTGTACGGATGCTGCGGCCGCAGGGAATCTGACTGTGAATCAGTTCATCCAGTTTGGAAAAATCAATTGAAGTCTGATCAATCTGCACGGTCTCCATGCCACAGCCGATATCAACGCCGACCATTGAAGGTACAACTTTGTCGGTAATAGTCATGGTGGTGCCGATGGTGCATGCTTTGCCGGCATGCACATCGGGCATAATGCGGATCCTGCTGTCTTTAAATACTTCCTGATCACAGATTGTTTTAATCTGGTCGGCGGCCTTATCCGGCAGCATATCTGTGTAGCATACGGCCGTGTTGTACCGTCCTTTGATTTCAATCATGATGATTTCCTTTCCTTCGGGCCAAAGCCAGCTAAGCCGGCTTTGGCCTGTTATTCGGTCTGTCAGCGGCCGGTATGCATCATATTCATCAGCTGGGCTAAGATATCGCCTGAACCGTTGAGGCTGATGCTGCCGACATTCTCACAGATATGCTCAATGCTTTCCAGTTCCTTAAGTTTGTAAAGAGTTTGGTTTTCCTCCATCAGTTTGGCGGTGTTAAGCAGCGAGCGGGTTGAAGCAACTTCTTCACGGCGGGTAATGACATTGGCCTGGGCGCGTTTTTCAGCCATCAGAACCGTATTCATGATGTCGCGGATTTCGCCGGGCAGAATAATATCCTTGACTCCGGCTTCGCTGAATCTGACATACAGTTCGCTTTCCTTGGCCTTGAGCTTTTCAAAGACATAGCTTGAAATCTCGTCCTTGTTGGCCAGAATGTCATCAAGTTTCTGCCGGCCGACATAGTCGCGCAGGGCCAGCTGGGCCGTCAGATGAATCTGCTCGGCATAATCGTCGACCTTGGTGACAATCTTGATGTAATCGGTAATGCGGTAGCTGCATACAAAATTAATGCGCAGACTGACCTTGTCCTGGGTCATGATTTCCTGGCCGCTGATTTCCATCTGGGTCAGGCGGGTATCGACAAGATCAAAATCGACATGGACACTGGTGCGCCAGAAATAATACGTTCCGGCCTCCAGCACACTGACCAGCTTCTTGTCAAAGTACAGACGGGCCTTCTGATACTGGGCCACCTCCACTTTGACAAATGAAACCGGCGGCAGCTGGGCAAAAATATAGGCCGGCACATCTGAACTGACATTGGGCGTTGAAACGTCGACTAACTGAAAGCGGTGCTGGCTGGTGCCGTTCCAGAAAGCAAACTTGCCGGCCGGCAGAATTCCGGTAAACTTTTCATCGACAAAATGCAGAGCCTTTTTCTGATCGGCAACTTCGATAACCGAAACCAGGGCGGCTACTTCCGGGTCGGCTAAAAGGGTGTCCAGCTGACACATCGGGCTGCCAACGGCGGCATCCAGGTCCGCAATCTCAATGCGGCGGCCGCCAAATTGATGATACCGGCCGGCTTTAAGCAGTTTTACGTACTTGCCGTTTTTGAATAAAAAGCCTTTCTGATTCTCATTGATAATAACCGTTTTCATATGTGAAACCTCCTTTGGTTAAATCGCGTTTTTCGTTATCCATGAATATGATGCGGCTGAAGACTTGAGCAGGGCAGATCGGCGGGCGGATAGTATTGCCTGCTGGCCGGCCGTCTGGGACAGCGGTATCTGTTTTCAGACAGGGCATCAGACCCATTGTCCGACGGTGGATTGCCTAGATAATGCTTTCCATCCGGACCGGATAACGAAATTTGAGGAAATTGCGTAATGTACAGTGACATTACAGTGCCGTTATAAGCGGCATCCAAACCAGTTGGCAGACATCATTTTTGGTTAATGTCAGGCAGGATTCGAACCTGCGATATTAGCGGATCTCTCCCTAGAGGAAGGACTATTTCCTAGTGCAGCAGCTAACCGGCATACACTTTGGAACATCCTCGTGCACCGCAGTGTCATCCAGACACCCGCAATAGTTAACCTGCCTGCACCCTAAGAATAGGAGAAAGAAGAACGGTTATCACGGAAAAAAAGCTGCGAACTCAACCGAGCTGGCAGCTTATCTGTCTTTGCAGACGATCTTTAATCAGGGCTACAAAAGATTCCGGAGCGGTTACTTTGACCATAGGGCCGAAGGACAGTATCCTGATGACCAGCTCCGTTTCGTCATCTTTATGGTACTTGATCGTAATCCGGTAATGCCGGTCATCCAGCCGCAGGGCCTCTTTTTCAAAGTGGGCAAAGTGCAGCATGAAGCGGGGCAGGGCCTGCCGGCTGTCATACAGTTTGACTGTGACACTGCAATTGCTGGCGGGCGGCGACTTGGGCGGATAGCGGTGGCTAAGGTCCGGGGCCGGCTGGCATTTGACAATGCGGCCCAGATTAATAACGCGGCCGTAGCGGCATCCGGAAGTAAACAGGCGGAATTTATCATCCTTTTCCGAATACTCAAGATACTCCGGCATGATGGCGGTCCGGCTGAGTCCGACGTGACGGTTGGTTACGGTAACAGCCAGGGGCCGGCGCTGCTTAATGGCGTCAAGAATCTGATGGAAATTAGCAATATAGGCTTCATCCTGATAAGGGTCACCATCGGCATACTGGTCAAATAAACAGATGTCCTCCGGTCTGAACAGGGGGATGACATCCTGCAGCCCGGTCATGTCAAAGTCGAAGAGCCGGATGCGGGGATCAGCAGCGATTGCCTTGAGCCAGCGTTTCTGCAGCAGGGTCAGCGGCATTGAGGCCGGATGATGCAGCACCGGTGATCCGTCAGGCTGCAGCAGCGGCCAGCGCCCGTCGGTCAGGGCCGGGGTGATAGTAAGAAAACTTTCCGCAAAGGCTGCGGAATTGCTGATGGCATCAAGATCGGCTTTGGTCGCCGGATGCCGGCAGGCGGAATTAATGATAGCCGCCACGGCATTGTAATAGCAGCCATACAGTTCAGAGAAGATCATTCTGCCCCACCTTCCTTTTTTAGACCGTACATCTTATACATGGCGTTAAGATCATCATAAAATCGTTTCTGCTGGAGCGGCTCTGAAAACTGAATGCGGGTGATCCGGCAGATGAAGGTGCGGATCCAGGGCACCAGTTCATTGGCGTCATAGACATCAGCGGAAAACCGGCTGGTTACGGGTGACAGCCTTTCCACTCTGCCGCAGCGCTTCTCCCGCAGTAGCCGGCGATGGATATGTTCTTCGTCCGGACTGTAGCGGACAGTGAATTCCACATGCTGCAGCGGCCGGTTCTGGTTGGTAGTGCTGACACCCCACATGCCGGACTGCAGTTGGTCAAGTTTGGCCCGCAGACGCTCATAATCAGGACAGGGGTCCAGAGCAACCACGGTGCTGATATTGTCGAGGCGGAAAGAACTGATGCGTCTGGTGGCCCCGACGTAGGCAAAAAGATACTGCCGGCCGTTCTGTACGCTGATAAAAATGCGCAGCGGAACCGCATTGACCGGCCGTACTCCCTTGGGGCGGAAACTGACCGTGGTCAGGCGGACGTTCTGGCGGTTTTGAATAGCGTCAAACAGTATGGCCAGAATTTCACTGTCCAATGCCGAGGTGATGTAATGGTGCTTGAAGGCAAAGTAATCATTATGATTTTCAACTTTATCAAGCAGAAAAGAGCCGATGACCTCGCAGGGAGCGGCTTCGGAAAAGAAATTCAGGGCATCGCAGCAGGTTAAAGGCTGATCAGCCTGGCGCCGGTACAGCACCGTACGGCCCTGCCGTCCTGTTTCAACCAGTCCCAGCTGGACATATTCTTTCAGTTTTTTGCGCACAGTGGATTCATCAAAGGTTTTGGGATTGGCAAAACCGGCCAGCCGCTGGTCAATCTGGGCAGTGATCTGGCCTAATGAAAGGGCTGTTTCAGGCTGATAAAGAATGTCGAACAGCAGAAAATGAAGCGTAATGTCGCCGTCGGTAAAGCTTTTAGCCTTTAAGGCCTTATACAGCGGGTTATGGTGAAAGATGCGGCTGTCAATGGCCAGAAAGACATTCTTGCCGTCGGCCGTCTGCCGGAAGCTCATATAATCGCCCAGCCAGCTTTCAATCCGGCGGCGCTCGTCATCATAGGAGCGGGCGCTTTTGGCCCTGAAATCATCCCGGCTCTTAAAGCCATAGATATAAAACTGCCTGACATAATCACGGATCCGCTCAAAGTCTTTTATCAGTTCACTGTAAGCCAAGGCGTGCCTCCTTTCTGCCGGGACCGGAAGTATAACAGCATTGCGGGCCTTCTGGCCGGCTGTCCTTTCATAATCAAAGCCGCGGATGATAAACTGAGGCCTGTCAATTTCAAATGCGGCTGGAAAAAGAAGCTCTTTATCGATAATACCATATTAAAAGTGAAATAAAGAAATACAATCCTTTTCAGACCGGCGCCGGCAAGCCGTCTATTACGCGGAAACGGGTGAATTCAGCCCTTAAAAACCGCTGTTGGCGCATTTATGGGCGGCGGCAGCCAGAATCCGGGCGGTCCGCGTAGCGGCGCCGGTCTTTAATCATGGCAATAACCCCTTTTTTTACTGGTTTTCTGATAGTTTGGTCAGCCGCATAAACAATTGGAAACCGATTTTATGGGCCGCCGCCGGCGTTAACAGCCGGTTTTTTTACTGCAATTATTCACAACATCATATTGGCTATTCTCAACAGACTGACTTACAGCCGATTTTATAATCGGTAAATTAAAGATGAGGTCAGGGGAGCACTGCCGGGCTACTGGCAAACGGCTGCGTTCCGCTGACGCTGTAATTTGCAGCCAAGCCAAAACAAGGAGGTAGTTTATGCGCAAATTTAGAGTGGGAATTTTCTTTGTAATATTGAGCCTTGTTCTGGAATTGATGCCGGTATCCGCCTTTGAAAAAACGGCCGGATCGGAACAGCTGGCCGCCAACGGCAAAAATTACATTGCGGCCGAAACCGCTGCCCAGGAGCCATCAGTTCAAAGCGATACGTCTGCCGGTGTAACGACGGCTGAATATGTCAGCGTCAATGACTTCGGCACTGTCCGTGTCACGGTTCCTTCCAACGCCTTTGATGAAGTAGTTCATCTGGTCGTCAGCCAGGCCGACCAGGATCAGACATCATACAGCCAGGCCAAACAGGCGCTGGATGAAGATATCAACTATCATGATTATGACGGCATGATCGTTCTGGATATCAACTTTGTAAATGCCTCCGGCAATAAAGTTGAACCGAATGGGGAGGCGGTCGTTTCCATTGACCTGGCCTCTAAAGCAATAGCCGATGCCCGCCAGGATTCGGCGGCTGAAATTGATAACAGCACCATTACCGTAACGCACATTGTTGATGAAAACGGCAGTGATGATAAATTTGTCGAAATTGTTGCTGACACCACGGCCGCTACCGACGGATCGGTCACGGCATCAGCCCAGTCACAGGATGAAACAGCCATATCCACTGAATTCACTGTGGATAGTTTTTCTTCGTTTATTATTTATTGGAAGAACATGGGCAATCCGGCCGGCGACAATACCGGCGCCAGTGCCACATGGTCATACTTTGAAGTGCCTGTAACTTACGTTGTTGACAATGGCGATGGCACTTTTACCGAAATCAAAACCGATAAGGCTGTAGCCGATACCGACATCGTGCCTGACAAGCCTAACGGAACTGACTATGTTGATGCTGAGAAAGTTAATCTTTCTACCTTCCAGAAGAGCTGTGAAGGGTATGCCTATGATCATTTTGTCATCACCTATAAAGACAGCAGCAATGCCACCCAGACGGTGACCGGAGCCGCCCTGACCAATGCGCCGGTTATTACCGGCAAGTGTGTCAATCTGGGAAGCAATAATAATCCGGTCTATAACTGCACCCTGTCTTTTGTAAATAACGGCACGACTTATACCACCGGCGTCGCCACGGCGACATCCAAGGGCAGCTTTGAAGTTAAACTGGTCTATAAGGCAACATCGACTCCGGGCACCGGAACGGTTGCTGATCCTGATCTGAATATGAGCAAAACGGTTGTCAATACCACCGGCGATGAATATACCCTGACTCTGGGGTTCAGCGGATTTTCTGATTCAGAAGTGACAATCTCACCCGTCGATATTTTGCTGATTCTTGATGTTTCCGGAAGCATGCAGGGAACACGGCTGGCCAATACTAAAGCGGCGGCCACCACGCTTGTCAATAATCTGTTTGCCAATGAAAAACTTAAAGACATCATCAGATTCAGTGTTGTCAGCTTCAATGATGCCGCTACCGTCAATCTGGACTGGAGCAGCAATCAGACCAGCGTACTGTCGGCGATAAGCGCATTGCATGTCAGTTCTTATGGAACCAATTATGAAGCCGGCTTTATTCAGGGGATCAACCAGCTGAACAACCGGGGGGCTGATTATGCCGATGCCAAGACGGTAGTTATATTCCTGACTGACGGCGAACCGACCAGCCGGGTTTCATCAGACTTTGACAGCAACCTTGATGCTGCTATCGGAGTGGCCGGCAAGTATTTGGCTGCCAATGCCTTCTTTTCTATCGGCTATAGCCTGACTACTAGTCAGACATCCAATCTGACTTCCATCAAGGATGCAGTAAAAGCCCTTAATACCAGTGTTGGAACATCGGCTTATACCGATGGTATTTACAGCACCAATGATTCGACAATAGCGACGGCTTTTGATGATATCTTCACCCAGATCACCAATATTGATGTTACAAAGGTCAAGGTGACCGATGTTCTGGCTGACAGTGTCACTATGAGCGTTATTTCACCTACTTCATATAAAGTCAGCGTTTATAAGCGGAACAGCGACGGCTCTAACGGCGATTTGGTTTCCTATACCAACAGTGCCCATACTGTGTTAGGCAGCTCAGCCGTTGTCTATCTGAAGGCGACAGAGAAAAACAGCGCTACCGCACTTACTATCACATATGACGAGTCGCCGACAGACAGCCGGCTGGTCCTGCAATTTCCGGATTCCTACCGGCTGGAGCCTGATTACAATTATGTCATAACCGCTACGGTTGAAATGACAGATGCCGGCTATGACGGCACCGTGACGGCAAACGGCGTTGAATCCAACCGGACGGGTTCAGGTATTACCTATTCTTATAACAACAAAGATTATTCTGATGAGTTCAATATGCAGTATGTCACTAAGAAGACGACAACATTTGCGGTGACGAAGACTTATCATGATGATACTGATGTCAAACGTCCGAATATGGCCGCTCTGCTGTCCTATCTTGACATTGAAGTCAGTGATGGCAGCGTTTCCTGGGAGCTGACTGATGCCACGGTCACAGATAAAGGCAGCGGCGTCTATACAATGGTATATGCCAGCGGTTCAGCTGATCCGGGAACCGAATCCTATACAGTCACTGCCACAGTCACCGATAACAATGACGGTACCTTTGGCATAGTTTATTCCAACCTGCGGCAGTATCAGGGCGCCAATGCCGTCACTTATGCACTGACGGAAGACACCCAGAATATGCTGGCCGACTATGGCTATACCGGCAGCAACGCTGCCAGCGGCAATGCGGTTACCAATACCTATCGGGGCCGGACCTCGATAACAGTGACAAAGAGCTGGGTCGGCGATGCCGCCGGTCAGCCCGATTCGGTTACGGTTACCCTTTACCGGCAGGCTGGTTCAGCCGCTAAGGAAATAGTGCCTGATTATACGGATTATTCATCCAACGAGACTCATCCTACCACCGGTATCGGAAACCCGGTCGGGCCGACGGATTACACGGCCACCGTAGTGCTCAACGCTGCCAACAACTGGACATTTACCTGGAACGGGCTGGCCATTGTTGATGGCAGTTTCAATACTTATTCCTATTCGGTTGTTGAGGCCGTCGTTGACGGATATGTTACTTCCTACGGCTCCAGCAGCACCGGCTTGACGGTCACCAACAGCAAGGCTTATCAGGTAAAGGTGACCAAGAGCTTTACCGGAATTACCCGTGACGAACTGCCGGCCAATTTTAAGATTGTCAACAGTTACAACAGCACTGAGTTTACTTTAGCCAATGCTTCGCAGGTCTCGGCCGACGGACTTGACTATACCTGGATTATGGAAGCTCCTGCTGCCGAAGTGATAACCTTCACCGAAAGCGGCTATGCAATCGACGGCTACAATGTCGTCACAACTCCGGCTGCCGTCAGCAATGTCGTCAGCAAGTCTGTTACCGTCAGCACCACAGTGGCCAATAATGTGGCAGCCTTTGTTAATGCCTATACGGCGGCTGACTATACGGTAACGGTAACCAAGACCTTTACCGGCTTAACCAAGGCAGAACTTCCTACCGGCTTTAAGATCACCAACGATTACAACAGCACCGTCTTTACCTTGGCCAATGGCACGGCGTCTTCGGACGGTCTGACTTATACCTGGACTATGACTGCTCCGTATCTGACATCCGTCAAGTTTACCGAAAGCGGCTATGACGTTGCCGGCTATGATGCCACAACAACACCGGCGGCGGCAAACGGCACGGTCAGCCAGACGCTAGTTGTCTGTAAAACAGTCGCCAATAATGTGGTTTCATTTACCAATGCCTATACTGAAAAACTTATCATGGTAACTGTCACCAAGACGTTTACCGGTCTGACCAAGGCTGAACTGCCTTCCGGCTTTAAGATAACTAATGATTATGACAATACTGTGTTTACCTTAGCTTCTGGCACGGCTTCAGCCGACGGCCTGACTTATACCTGGACGATGGATGTCCCGTATAAGACAACTGTCAAGTTTACTGAAAGCGGCTATGATGTGGCAGGCTACAGTGTTACAACAACACCGGCGGCTGTCAACAATGCCGTCAGCAAGTCGGTTACTGTCAGTACCACAGAATCCGATAACGCAGCAGCATTTACCAATGCCTACTCGTCATCCGATTATACCGTCACGGTCACCAAGACGTTTACCGGTCTGACCAAAGATGAACTGCCATCCGGATTTAAGATTGCCAATAATTACAACAGCACCGTCTTCACCCTGGCCAATGGCACGGCTTCAGCGGATGGCCTGACTTATACCTGGACCATGGCGGCTCCGTATAAGACCGCTGTAAAGTTTACCGAAAGCGGTTATGAAGTTGCCGGCTACGATGTCACAACAACACCGGCAGCTGCCAGCGGGGCCGTCAGTCAGACAGTGACAGTAAGCACCGCGGCTGCCAATAACAGCACTTCGTTTACCAATGCATACACTGTCAAAGACTACACAGTAACCGTCACCAAGACCTTTACCGGTCTGACCAAGGCGGAACTGCCGACAGCTAACTTTAAGATCACCAATGATTATAACAATACCGTATTTACCTTAGCTTCTGGCACGGCTTCAGCCGACGGCCTGACTTATACCTGGACGATTAACGTTCCATATAAGACAGTTATAAAGTTTACTGAAAGCGGCTATGATGTGACCGGATTCAATGTCACAACAACACCGGCGGCTGTCAGCAATGTCATCAGCAGTTCTGTTACAGTAAGTACCACCGAATCCAATAACAAGACGGCATTTACCAATGCCTATTCGGCCTCTGATTACACCGTCACGGTCACCAAGACGTTTACCGGCTTAGCCAAGACCGAACTGCCGACGGCCAATTTTAAGATTGCCAACGATTACAACAGCACCGTCTTTACCCTGGCCAATGGCACGGCTTCATCTGATGGCCTGACCTATACCTGGATGATCAGTGTTCCCAACAAGACCGCAATAGTCTTTACCGAAAGCGGCTATGCCGTCAGCGGCTATGACGTTGTGACAACGCCGGCTATTGCCAGCGGCGCCGTCAGCCAGACCGTAACGGTAAGCACCGTGACGGCCAATAACAGCACTTCATTTACCAATGCGTACACTGTCAAAGACTACACGGTAACCGTCTCCAAGACCTTTGCCGGATTAGCCAAGGCAGAACTGCCTTCCGGATTTAAGATTACTAATGATTATGACAATACCGTATTTACCTTAGCCACCGGTACGGCTTCATCTGATGATCTGACTTACACCTGGACCATTGATGTGCCGTATAAGACGGCAGTCAAGTTTACGGAAAGCGGCTATGACGTGGCCGGCTATGATGTTGTTACAAGCCCGGCTTCAGTCGGCAATGCGGTCAGCCAGACCGTTACTGTCGGAATGGTCGCGGCCAATAACAAGACTTCGTTCAGCAATACCTATACAGCTAAAAACTATACGGTAACTGTCAGCAAGACCTTTACCGGCTTAACAACGGCTGAACTGCCATCCGGTTTTAAGATTGCCAACGATTACAACAGCACCGTCTTTACCCTGGCCAATGGCACGGCTTCATCTGATGGTCTGACTTATACCTGGGCCATTGATGTGCCGTATAAGACAGCAGTCAAGTTTACGGAAAGCGGCTATGCCGTAGATGGCTTTGATGTTACAACCACACCGGCAGCCGTCAGCGGTGCCGTCAGCCAGTCTGTTACTGTCAGCACCACAGCGGCCAATAATACAGCAGCATTTACCAATGCCTATACCGCAAAGAAGTTTACCGTGACGGTCGCAAAGATATTTTCAGGGCTGGCCAAGACGGAATTACCGACCGCCGACTTTAAGATCACAAACGATTATGATAACACGGTATTTACCTTAGCTTCCGGCATGACTTCATCTGACGGCCTGACCTATATCTGGATGATTGATGTGCCGTATAAGACTGCAATCAAGTTTACGGAAAGCGGCTATACCGTGGATGGCTATAATGTTAGAACCACTCCGTTAGCTGTCAACGGCGCCGTCAGCCAGACGGTCACTGTTGACCTCTTGAGCCCCACAAACAGCAACAGCACTGCGTTTTCCAATGAGTATTTTGAAGCTGATTATGAAGTGAAGGTAACCAAGACATTCAGCGGGTTAACCAAAGCCGAACTGCCGGCTGGCTTTAAGATCGTCAATGATTATGATGATACCGAATTTACCTTGGCCACGGCGACAGCATCTAATAATGACATGACTTACACCTGGACAATTGATGTACCGTATAAGACCACAGTCAAATTTACCGAAAGCGGCTATGCCGTAGAAGGCTATGAAGTTGCGACGGCGCCGGCGGCGGTTAACGGTTCTGTCAGTCAGACAGTTACCGTGACAGCGACGGCTGCGGATAATGCCACCTCATTTACCAACACCTACACACCCGAAAACTACACCGTCACGGTGACCAAGGTGTTTGCCGGGCTGACGACGGCCGAACTGCCGTCAGCCGGTTTCCAGATTGGCAATAATTACAATAATACTGTGTTTACCTTGGCTGACGGGACGGCCTCAGCCGATGGTCTGACTTATGAATGGACGATTGAGGTTCCGTACAAGACTTCCGTTGTATTTACTGAAAGCGGCTATGCGGTTGATGGCTATGATGTCACGACTTCCCCGGCGGCAGCTAACGGCAGCGTAAGCCAGACCGTAACTGTCACCACGACAGCGGCCGATAACAGCACTTCATTCGAAAATACCTATTCTGAGACCAACTACACTGTTACCGTGATCAAGATATTTACCGGTCTGGGGCCTAACAGTCTGCCGGCTGATGCATTTATGATTTCCAACGATTATGACAGCAGCGTGATTTTCGATATCAGCAATGGCAGATCAAGTGATGGCCTGACTTATATCTGGTCAATTGAAATTCCTTATAAGACGGCTGTTACATTTACGGAAAGCGGCTATCAGGTAGACGGCTATGATGTTACGACTACACCGGCAGCTGTTAACGGCGCCGTCAGCGTTTCATCAACAGTGGCGATTCCGACCAGCGAAACAAGCAATACGCTCACTTTTGAAAATGAATATAAACCATATATTATTGAAAGTGATCCGCCGGTCCAGAAAGTTGTAAAGGGCAACCCGCCCACTGATGATGAGTTCACCTTTGTCATGACGGCCGAAAAGGATACTAACCCGATGCCTGAAGGCAGCGCCGAAGGTGTTAAGACAATGTCGGTTGTCGGAGCCGGACCGGTTGAGTTTGGCGTAATCAAGTTCACCGAGCCGGGTGTGTATAACTACACCATCACCGAGCAGAAGGGCACCAACAGCAAGTACACCTATGACACTACAACCTACACTGTGACCTACCGGGTTAATCTGGCCGATAATAAGTTAACCGTCGACCGCACCATCACAGCCGACGGCAGCAGTGCTGAAACGGTAGTATTTACCAATACCTACAAGAATACTCCGCCTTACACCGGCGATGATTCTGCAAAGACGCTTTATGTTTCACTGCTGACCACGGCTGCTGCCGGACTGGCGGTGCTGCTGTTCAGCGACAAGAAGCGCCGGCAGAGAACTGCTTAAGACCGGCCGGATTAGATTTTAAGTAAAATGAAAGAGAACTGACCACCATGATTAGTTCTCTTTTTTTGATAGCATGATTGCTTCGCTGACAAGCTGTTATAGCCGGCAAAAAGGGAGACGGCCCTTAGGGCAGACGCTGGAATTTTAAATAGCGGGGATGCCGGCGTCAAAGGCAGTCTCCCATACCGATAATAGCATAAATAGCAGGCTGCAACGATATCTGCTGTTGACAGGACAGAGGGTTGGTGATAGTATAACAACTGTTATATAACTAGCGTTATATTAAAGGAGGAAGAATGCCGCGCCAAACAAGAATAAGCCGGGATGAAATTATTCAGGCGGCCGTCGATCTGGTAAGCCGGCAGGGCCTGGAGGCCTTAAATGCCCGGATGCTGGCTGATCAGCTTCATTGCTCAACGCAGCCGATCTTTTCTAATTTTGACAGTATGGATCAGCTGCGCCAGGCCGTAATCGAAGCGGCCCAGGCCCTGTATCATGATTGCATAATGGCAGCTGCTCAGGATAAGACAATGCCGCCTTACAAGGCCAGCGGGATGGCCTATATCAATTTTGCCCGCCGGAAGCCGGAATTGTTCAAGCTGCTGTTTATGCGCAACCGGACCAACGAGGATACAGCAGATAAAACCGATGAAGACATGCCGGCCCTTCTGAAAATGATAGAAAAGAATACCGGCTTTACGGAAAAACAGGCCTTCCGGCTCCATATGGCCGACTGGATATTCGTGCACGGCCTGGCGACAATGATTGTCACGTCTTATCTGAACTGGGATGAAGCAACCGTCAGTGATCTGCTGAGTCAGGCTTATATGAGCTTTAAAAACGGCATAGCTGCAAAAGAGGATAACTAAAAAATGGAAGAAATTTTAAAAGTCAGTCATTTATGCAAGTATTATGATAAATTCCGGCTGGAGGATGTCAGCTTTGCGGTCAAGCCCAAAACCATTATGGGGCTGATCGGCCGCAACG
>CAYTET010000003.1:0-49302 GCA_964436975.1 uncultured Erysipelotrichaceae bacterium | reverse complement strand
AACCCAGATTGCCGCGCCGGAAGGTCGCCAGCTGGGCCTCGGAGATGTCCTGCATATCTTTCTGGTTGAGCATCACCTGCCCGGACGTCGGCTTGTCCAGCGCCGCCAGGATATTCAGCAGGGTCGTCTTGCCGCTGCCCGACTCCCCCATAACCGCCACATATTCACCTTTTTCGATGGTAAAGCTGACATCTTTCAGGGCTTCAACCTTCTGCAGGCCAAAGCGGCTGACATACACTTTCTTTAAATGGTTCACTTCCAACAAGGCCATTTCATAGTCCTCCTATCAGCATCTACCATCCTATAAGAAAGCCGCTGGCGCTGCCATCGAACCGGCTTACATTTTCCTAACAGTTTTGTAAGGATGCTTATTCAATGACGGCCGGCCCGTCGGCGATGGTCAGCATCACCGTGGTGCCCTGGCCCGGTTCGGACTCAATGGTCAGCGTCTGGTTCAGCCGGGTCATAATGCTTTTACACAGATACAAACCCAGCCCGCTGGCTTTCTTGTCATACCGGCCGTTATTGCCGGTAAAGCCTTTCTCGCCCAGCCGGGGCAGATCCGAGGCGCTGATGCCGATGCCGGTATCGGAAATAAACAGCTTTTCAGCCTGGCAGCGGATCGTTATCCGGCCCTGGTCCGGCGTATACTTGATGGCATTATCAAGCAGCTGGCCGATCACAAAGCCCAGCCATTTGGAATCAGTCAGAATCCTGCGGCCAGCCGGCTGATAATCCAGCTTAATATGGCGGCGGATAAACAGTGGTGCATAGTTGTGAATCTGGGTCTGGATTATGCCGTCCAGGTCATAGATTTTAAAGACCAGATCGGTCTGTGGTGCCGTCAGCCGGTTATACGTCAGGGCCATTTCGACATAGCGGCTGATGGAAAACAGCTGACCCTGCAGCTCACTGCGGTTCAGCCGGCCACTCTGCAGCAGCAGGTTGGCCGCGGCAATCGGAGTCTTTATCTGATGGGTCCATAAAAGATAGTAATCTTCTCTTGAGACAGCCTCATTTTCCGCCCTGGTCCTGAGATCGGCCCGCTGGCCGGCCATGGCGGCAATCAGCTTCTGGTAATCCCGGGAAATGTCATCCGGTGCCGCCGGAAAAGTGAAGTTGTCACTTGTGCTGTTGGCCAGCATCTTTTCGACCTTTTCTTTGCTCTGCCGGTAGCGCTGATAGTCAAACAGGGCGGTCAGCAGCAGAAAAAAGAGCAGCAGCGCCGCAAAATAAAAATAGATCCGCCAGCTGAGGGCAAACAGGTCAAAGACAGCGGCCAGCAGAATCATGGTCAGACTGACTGTCAGCACGGCATCCCGCCGGAAGCGCAGATAGCTTTTCATGATCAGCCGGTGCTGTATCCGAGGCCTTTGCGGGTTTTAATAAAATCGCTCTGGCCAACTGCCGCCAGTTTGGCGCGCAGTCTGTTGATATTGACCGTCAGGGTATTGTCATCAATGTATTCATCGGAAGCCCAAAGTTTTTCCATCAGGGCTGTCCGGGTTACCACATGTCCCGGCTGCCGCATCAGCATCTCCAGGATCCGGATTTCGTTTTTAGTCAGTTCAACCGTCTGGCCGCCGGTTGTCAGACAGCCTTCAGCCAGATTCAGACTGACGGCGCCGGCGGTCAATACCGCGGCCGGTTCGCTGAAATCATAGCTTCTTCGCAGCAGCGCTCCGATCTTGGCGGTCAGAAAGCCCAGATCAAAAGGCTTGGCCACAAAGTCATCGCCGCCCATTTCCAGAGCTGTTATCTGGTTCAGGTTGTCTGAGGCTGAAGAAAGAAACAGAACCGGAACTTTGGATTCGGCACGGATGGCGGCACACCAGTGATAGCCATTATAAAAAGGCAGACCGATGTCCATGATCACCAGATGCGGCCGGCAGGCTGCAAACTGCTGATCGACTTTTTGAAAATCATCCGCCCGGATGACCTCATAGCCACAGCCCTTCAGATAAGCCGCCACGGTCCGGCCGATGGTGGCATCGTCCTCAACCAGAAAAATCCGATAGTTTTCCATAAGGCCCCTTTTACTTTTTTACGGCCGGTGCGCCAAGCTGTTCAATCAGATCAACAGCGGCGATAACTTCATCCAGCCAGTTCTTCTTTTTGGCGAAGGTAATCGAAATCTGATTGCTGGCATAGCGCGGCAGCAGTTCAGTGTCAATCTTGTACAGCCCTTCAAACAGTTTGACCCCGTCCAGACCATTGCTGAAGCCGGCGGTCAGGGTGAGTTTGACATTTTTAGCCGTCTCGTCAAAGCGCTCATAATGGGCACTGCCCACCAGCACTTCCAGCCGTTTCTTTTCAAACAGCAGCTGAATCGGCTTGGGCAGCCGGCCATAGCGGTCGCCGATTTCTTCCTGCAGCGCCAGCAGATGCTTGATATCCTTGGCTTCATCTATGCGCTGGTACAGGCTGAGCTTTTCCTTGTCCTGCTCGGAGAACTGCGCCGGAATGTAGCCGTCGACATCATTGATTCTCTTAACCGGCCCTTCTTCCAAAACGGGCTGGCCCTGCTGAACGGCAATGGCATCATGAAGCAGCTGGATATACATATCCATTCCGACCGTGTTGATGAAGCCGGCCTGCTTTTCACCCAGCAGATCACCGGCACCCCGTATCGTCAGATCCCGCATGGCAACTTTATAGCCGGAGCCCAGTTCGGTAAAGTCCTTGATGGCCTGCAGCCGCTTGGTCGCTATTTCACTGAGCTGGCGCTGGCCGTCATACATCAGGTAAGCATAGGCAATCCGGTCGCTGCGGCCGACCCGGCCGCGGATCTGGTAAAGCTGGGCCAGACCGAAATTGTCGGCCTTGTCAATAATAATGGTGTTGGCATTGGATATATCGATGCCGGTTTCAATAATCGTGGTGCAGACCAGCACATCATATTTGCCCATTGTAAAATCATACATGACATCCTCGATGGTCTGCCGGTCCATCTGGCCGTGGGCTACACCGATGCGGGCCGTCGGAATCAGAACGCCCAGCTTGGAAGCCAGGCTGTAAATGGTCGTCACATTGTTATGCAGGTAAAAGACCTGGCCGCTGCGGGCCAGTTCCCGCTGGATGACTTCCTTGACCAAAGAATCGTTTTTCTCAACCACATAAGTCTGAATCGGCAGCCGGTTTAAAGGCGGGGTATCAAGCTGGGACAGACTGCGCACTCCGATTAAAGACATCTGCAGGGTCCGGGGAATCGGGGTGGCGGACAGCGAAAGCACATCAATGGACTGCTTGTACTTCTTGATTCTTTCCTTGGCCTGAACGCCGAAGCGCTGCTCTTCGTCAATGATCAGAAAGCCCAGATCGTCGAATTTGACGTCTTTGCTGAGAATCCGGTGGGTTCCGATGAGAATATCAATCTGATGGGTTCTGACCTGCTGCAGAATATCCTGCTGCTCATTTTCCGGCACATAGCGGTTGAGCAGGGCAATTTTTACCCCGAAGCCCTTGAATCTTTCGATAAAGGTGTTGTAGTGCTGCCGTGACAGAATAGTGGTCGGGCACAGATAGGCGACCTGCTTCAGATCGTTGACGGCTTTAAAGGCGGCAATCATCGCCACTTCCGTCTTGCCGAAGCCGACATCGCCGCACAGCAGCCGGTCCATCGGCCGGGGGGTTTGCATATCTTTCTTGATTTCCCGGATGGCCTGTTTCTGGTCCGGAGTCAGTTCATAGGCAAAATGGGCCTCAAAGGAACGGACATTATCATCATCGGCGCTGAAGGCATAACCGATATCCTGCTGCCGCAGCTGGTACAGTTCCATCAGCTGCTGGGCAATCAGCATGACATCTTCTTTGATCTTTGCCTTGGTCTTGTTCCAGGTGTCGGTGCCCAGTTTGTTGAGCCGGACGCCGACGCCTTCCGCCCCGACAAATTTGCGGACCAGCCGGAACTGCTCCAGCGGAACCAGCAGCACATCGTCATCCTTATAAATTACTTTCAGATAATCCCGGTGAATGCTGCCGGCCTGCTTGGTTTCAATGCCGGCATACCGGCCGATGCCATACTGGGAATGAACAACATAATCACCGATATTCAAATCCTGATAGTCGCTCAGCTGCTGGGCTTCCTTAAACTTGGCGGCATAGCGGCCCAGTTTGACAGGGGCGCCAAACAGTTCGTGACCGGTCAGAACCGTAAAGCTGCCGCAGGAAAAGCCGCCGGTAAACTCTTCCGGAATAAAGGTGACAACATTCTCCGGCCGGATGCCGCTGCGTTTAAAGGCCTCATATACCATCTTGGTCTGGGTTGAATCCAGGCTCAGATAGATTTTAGTTTTGGCGGCCTGCGTCGCCAGAGCAGCCGTCATTTCATCCAGACTCAGCTGCGGGAAATAAACCGGAGCGATGCCGGATTTGATCTGATGGGTCTTGTCGGTAAACAGGGCCACCTGGTAAGCCGCATACCGGCTGACAAGCCGGTCATAATCGGCAAACAGGCTGTAATAATTCAGCCCCTTGCCCTGGGCATACAACTGCTGGATGTACTCGGTGTTATCCTGCAGGCTGTGCTGGCGGCTGGTCTCGATTTCTTCGGGTGTAATCAGATATAGCTGCGGATTTTCAAGATAATCCAGCACTGTGGAAGTATTATCAAAAAAGCAGCGGTAGCGGTACAGGTAGGGCTCAAAGAGACGGGCCTGCAGATATGATATGTCATTATTGACATTGTCTTTCAGGCTTTCCGGATACGGACAGCCTACTGTATCTTTGCCGAGCTGCTGCTGGATGCGGTTTTGGACAGACGCAAAATCCTGACTGTAGATCAGTTCACTGGCCGGCATAATCGTGGCATGGCTGATCTTTTTAACGGTGCGCTGGTCAGCCGGATCAAAATAGCGCAGACTGTCAATCTCATCATCAAAGAATTCGATGCGCAGCGGCATGTTTTCCTGAATGGAAAAAACGTCAATGACACCGCCGCGCACGGCATATGTCAGCGGCTGGTCGACCCGGTCGGCATGCTTATATCCGCTTTCGCCCAGTTTCTGCTGCAGCTCTGCTCTGACCATGGACTGGCCGACCTGCAGATCAATGATATGGCTTTTAAAGTCTGACGGCCGGGGCAGATAGCGGGTCAAAGCGGCAGGATGGGTTATCAGCAGCTTGGGCCGGGCCGGATGCTGGATCAGTTCGACTAAGGTTTCCATCTGGTCAGCATGCATGGTCGGGGTTGACGCGACGGCTTCGACCCGCAGCGATTCCTCCACGGCATAAAGCCGCACCTGGCTGTCAAGCAGGGGGTATAGCCTGCTGAACAGCTGCTGGGCGGCATATAAGTTATTTTTAACAACAACCATGACCCGCGGCCGGGCTTTGTAGCTGGCTGCCAGGATCAGGCTTTCTTCAACGGCGGCTGAAGCCGCCAGGCCGCTGACGTTTTCCGTCAGGGCCCTGACCGCGGCATCCTGCTGCAGCGCCGACCATATTTCTTTGTTAATCAGCCCTCACCCCGATTCTGATTGTATTTCTCCATAACCTCTTTAAAAGGATGGCTGATGGCTTCAATGGCGGCCTGCGCCGCTCTGGTCTGAGCTTCAATCATCGCGGGGCGCTGCTCGGCGGTGTAGCCGGACAGCACGTAATCCGGTGTTTCCAGCAGCCGGTTGTGCTCAACGCCGATGCGGATGCGGTTAAAGACATCCGTATTCAGACAGGCAATGATGCTGTTGATGCCGTTATGGCCGGCGGACGAACCGGCCTGGCGCAACCTGATCTGACCGCATTTCAGATCCATGTCATCATAGATGATGATAATGTCATCCACAGGCAGCTTATAATAATCGACGGCCGCTTTAACAGCTCTTCCTGATTCGTTCATGTAAGTCAGCGGCTGCATCAGAATGACTTTTTCATTCTGGTAATTAACCGTGCCGGTCAAAGCGTTAAACTGCTGCCGGCTGATGGCCGTCTGCAGGGTGGCAGCCACCCTGGCCACGGTCATATACCCGGTGTTATGACGGCTGTTTTCGTATTCAGGACCCGGATTGCCGAGTCCGACAATTAATTTCATAACCGTCACTCCCCCTTTTTGGTTTCTCTATTCTACTACAATCAGTCCGGCTGCGCTATCGCCATGACAGCGGCATAGGCTAAGGCAAGACCGGCCGCCGCCGGAACAAAGATCATTGAGCCCAGCTGGTATTTCTGCTTGGAAGTTGCGCCCAGCGGGTCGGTCAGCAGGGCCGCCGCGACCGGCTTTTCAGTTGAAAAGACGACCGGAAAGTCCAGGGCCAGCTGCCGCTGGCGGCATTGAATCCGCATCGCTTTGGCCAGCGGATCGGCACTGGTTTTATCCAGGGTTGTCAGTATTATCTTGGTCGGGTCCAGCCGGTTGGCCATCCCCAGCGCCGAGAGAACCGGGATCTGATGGCTGATGGCATAACTGATTAAGTCAATTTTGCAGGATATGGTGTCAATGGCATCAACAACATAATCGACGGGCTGGACAAAGAAGGAATCCAGGCTGGCCGCGGTCAGCATCGTCTGAAAGACGGTGACTTCACAGTCCGGGTTGATGTCAGCGATCCGCTGCTTCATCACTGCGGTTTTCGGCTGGTTTAAAGTCGAATGAAGGGCCTCAATCTGGCGGTTTAAATTCGATAATTCGACAGTGTCCGCATCAACCAGGACCAGATGGCCGACCCCGCTGCGGCTTAAAGCTTCCGCCGCATAAGAGCCTACTCCGCCAATGCCGGCAATTAAAACCCGGCTGTTTTTCAATTTGGCCAGCTGTTCGCTGGTCAGCAGGCGCGTAATCCGTTCAAACTGGTTTATCTGTTCAGCCATGCTCTGACATCCCTTTCAACATTATTCTGCCAGCCGGTCTGGCTGACATCATACCAGTCAACCGGCAGCTGGTGGCGCCACCAGGTATACTGTCTTTTGGCAAACTGGCGGGTATGAATCTTTATCTGCTCTTCAACCTGCTCCAATGTCTGCTGACCGGCAAAATAAGGAGCGAATTCTTTATAGCCGATCCCCTTCATTCCACTGATCTGCCAGCCATAGGCGGCTGTTATTGTTTTAACTTCTTCCTTTAGGCCGGCCGCCATCATGGCGCTGACCCGCTGGTCTATTCTTTTCTGCAGCATCTCTTTGGGCAGGGTCAGACCGATAATCAGGGCGTCATACAGACACTGGTGGCTCTGGCCGGCTTCCTGGGCGGATTTAGGATGACCGCTTTCAGCCATGGCCAGCGCATGGACAAGCCGCTGCCGGTTATGCGGATCAATTTTAACAGCCGCCGCCGGATCGGCGGCAGCCAGGCGCTGATAAAGCGTTGCGGTGGCAACATCCGCATAGGCCTGGTGATCAGCCGCCATTCCTTCCGTAAAAGTATAATCATACAGCAGGGCTTTGATGTACAGACCGGTTCCCCCGACAATTACCGGCAGTTTACCGGCCGCCGCAATCTGTCCGATCAGTTTGCGGCTCTGCTGCTGAAACTGATAAACACTGTAAGGCTGGTCCGGGTCCAATTCATCAATGAGATAGTGGGTAATGCCGCCCTGCTGCTGGCGGGTCGGCTTGGCGCTGCCGATATCAAAGCCGCGGTATACCGCAATGCTGTCACCGCTGATAATCTGCCCGTCAAACTGGCGGGCCAGACTGACGCCCAGACCGCTCTTGCCGCTGGCCGTAGGACCGACCAGGGCAATCACCTTCTCATTCACGGTCAAACTCCTTGCGCAGCTGCTGGCTGCTGATGGCAATCAGCGTCGGCCGGCCGTGCGGGCAGTTGAAAGGCTGCTGGCAGGCGGCCAGATTGACCAGCAGGCCGCGGCATTCTTCATCATTGAGATGCCGGTTGAATTTTACCGAGCTGTGACAGGCTAAAGAAGCAATTTTCTCTTTGCGCACAGCCAATAGATTCATATCACTGTTATCCATGATGGCCTGGGCCAGATCAATAATAAACTGCTGTTCATCCACATCTTCCATCCATAGCGGAATCTGCCGGACGATTACCGAGTTATTGGAGAACGGCTCCAGATGCAGACCGAAAGTATCCGTGATGGCGTTGATTGTATCCAGGCTGTTCATCTGGGTCAGAGTCAGATTTACGACCAGGGGCACTAAAAGCGGCTGCTGGATGATCTGGCTTTCCGCCACGCTGGTCCGGATTTTTTCATACATGCATCTTTCCATGGCCGCATGCTGGTCGATTATATACAGCTGGTCCTGGTCACAGGCCAGAATATAGCGGCCGTGCAGCTGGCTCAGAAAGGACAGCGTCGGCAGGGCATTGATCTTGGCGGTCTTAACCGGACCGGCCGGGGCCGCCGCTGCCTGAATAGGCTCTGCGGGTACAGCCGGCTGATCCTGCAGGACCTTAACCGGCTGATTAGAAGTAAACAGTTCGGTCTGCTGGCTGAGATAGGACTGGCTGACCGGCGGAGCTACGACTGCCGCCGCATCCAAAGGCTTCATCTGGCGGTGGAGGGTTGCACTGATTCCGTTTTTAATCAGGTCATAAAGCTGCTTCTCTTTAGAAATGCGCACTTCCCATTTGGAAGGATGGACATTGACGTCAATCAGATGCGGATCAGCACTGATATTGATGACGGCAATCGGGAAGCGGTCCGGCATGCTGTAGCCCTGATATCCTTCCAGAACGGCTTTCTGCAGCGGGTAGCTGCGGATCAGCCGCTGGTTCATAAACAGGCTGATATACTGCTTGCTGCTGCGCATGACCTGGGGCAGCACTAATAGACCGCTGACTTTAAAGTCGTAGTTTTCACAATTGAAGGCCACGGCTGACTGGGCCGCCGCCAGACCGTAGACTGCCAGCAGCACTTCATCCAGTCGCCCGCTGCCGTTGGTCTGCAGCCTTATTTTGTCATCGCTGGATAAGCTGAAGGCTACTTCCGGGTGGGCCAGCACCATCTTCTGCATCAGATCCAGAATGTAGTTGAATTCCACATTGCCGGACTTCAGATGCTTCAGCCGGGCCGGCGTTTTGTAAAACAGCTCTTCTACTTTGATACGGGTCCCTTTCGGACAGGGTCCGGGCTGGGCACTGATCAGTTTGCCGTAATTGATCTGGACATGGGTGCTGTCAATGTCATTGCTGGTATCCAGGGTTACTTTTGATACGGAGGCTATGGAAGGCAGAGCCTCGCCGCGGAAGCCCATGGTGCCGATGGCCCACAGGTCCTCGGGCCGGCTGATCTTGCTGGTGGCATGGCGGTTGAAGGCTTTGGTGGCATCGGTCTGGTCCATTCCGCAGCCGTCATCCCTGACTTCGATGCTCTGACAGCCGCCATCCACTACCAAAACATCAATGCTGCCGGCTTGGGCGTCCAAAGAGTTTTCAACCAGTTCCTTAACAACCCCCATCGGTCTTTCAACTACTTCGCCGGCCGCAATCATGTTGGTCAGATGTTCATCCAGGGTCTTTATTATGCTCATTTTTTGTCTTCTCCGGCCGGCAGCTGTTTCTTCAGATTGCTGACAAGCTGCAGGGCTTCCAGCGGGGTGATGGCATCCGGATTGACCTGCTGCAGGGTTTTGGCAACAGCGATCAGTTCGGGCGGGGTTTTTTCAACCACAACCATCTGGGTCTGGTTATTGTGCTGCTGCCGGCTGCTTTCGAATTCCTTTACCAGAACCTTGGCCCGGCTGATGACACCCGCCGGCAGATGGGCTAAAGAGGCGACATGAATGCCGTATGACTTATTGGCGCTGCCGTCTTTGACCTTATAAAGGAAAGTAATTTCATCATTGTTTTCATGAACCTGAACCGAGACATTGCAGACCCCGGCGATGCTGTCAGCCAGACAGGTCAGTTCATGGTAATGGGTGCTGAATAAAGTCTTGGCCCCGATAGCGGCGGCTATATATTCCAGCATGGCCTGGGCTAGTGCCATACCGTCATAGGTGGACGTGCCCCGGCCGATTTCATCAAAGATAATCAGGGAATCTTTGGTGGCATGCTGCAGGGCGTGGTTGGCCTCATTCATTTCCACCATGAAGGTAGACTGGCCGGTCAGAATATCATCGGTTGAGCCGATGCGGGTGAATATCTGGTCAAAGACCGGCAGAATGGCCTGGGCCGCCGGTACATAGCAGCCCATCTGCGCCATCAGGGCAATCAGAACGGTCTGCCGCATGTAGGTGCTTTTGCCGCCCATGTTGGGTCCGGTAATTATCAGGATCTGTCTTTTATCATTCATAGTCACATCATTGGGTACATAGGGATCCTTGGAGACGGCCTCCAGAATCGGATGGCGGCCTTTGCGGATCAATAAACTGCCGTCAGCTGAAAAGGCCGGTCTGGTATAGCCCTTCTGGTTTGATACTTCCGCCAATGAGCAGACCGCATCAATCCGGGCCAGAACAGCGGCCAGTTTCTGCAGTTTGAACAGATATGTTTTAATATCGGCAATCAGCTCCGCAAACAGTTCGGCTTCCAGATTCACTGCCTTCTGCTCGGCATGCAGAATAGCGTCTTCTTTTTCCTTGAGCTGGGCGGTGATGTAGCGTTCGCCGGTCGTCAGCGTCTGCTTGCGCACATAGCCCCACTCTTCCTTTACCAGCCCGGTCTGACCCCGGCTGATTTCGATATAATAACCAAAGACCCGGTTATAGCCTATCTTCAGGTTTTTAATGCCGGTCTTTTCTTTTTCACTCTGCTCCAGATCGGCAATCCACTGCTGGCCGTGCCGCTGGGTCTGCCGCAGCTCATCCAGCTGCTGGCTGTAGCCGTCGACAAAGATGCCGCCGTCATGATTGGTCAGCGGCGGATCATCGACAATGCAGTCTTTTATGCGGGCATACAGATCCTGGCATTGGTCGGTGCTGTCATATTCGGGATATATTCCGCTGGTTTTAACCGCGTTTAAAATAGCCGGGCTGAACTGCAGGGTCTGGCGCAGCCGGAGAATATCACGGCCATTGGCACTGCCGTAGGCAATCCGGCCAATCAGCCGGTCCAGATCATAAAGCTGGCCCAGGTCGTTTTTCAACTGCTCCTTAACCAGAAAATTGGCCAGCAGATAGGCAATCATATCCTGCCGCTGACTGATGGCGGCAGCCTGCCGCAGCGGCCGCATAATCCATTTTTTTAGCATTCGGCTGCCCGCAGCAGAGCGGGTCTTGTCCATAAAGGACCACAGGGTTATATTATGACCGGCCTGGCGGTTGGCTTCCACCAGTTCCAGATTGGTCAGCGTGGCATAGTCCATCTGCAGATAAGCATTGCTGTCTTCAAGCTGCATCGGACTGAGATGGCTGATCTGCCGCTTCTGGGTGATCTGCAGATAATTCATCAGCCGGTTGATGGCTGAATTCAGATGCACATCCTGGATGCCGTTGATGACCGGCTGGTATTCCGGTTTGGTTTCGGTTTCATCACAGACTGACACGGTGACAACTGCCGCTTCATTCAGACCCTTAAACTGCTTCTGGTCAAAAGACGAACTGACAACAATCTCACGGATGTCATTGGCCAGAATGGTCTGCTTCAGCAAGACCGTATCATGGCTCAGGGTGATGGCCCTGGTTTCGCCGGTGGTCAGTTCGCAGATGGCCAGGGCATAGCCGTAGGTGAAATCAGTCAGCGCTCCCAGATAATTAGTGGCCTTGCTGTCACCCATGTCATCCATGGCTGTGCCGGGAGTGATAATGCGGATAACATCGCGCTTGACCAGACCGACAGCCGTAGCCGGGTCTTCCATCTGCTCAACCAGGGTAACCTTATAGCCCTTGCTGATAAGCCGCTGGATATAGGAGTTAACGGCATGATGGGGAACGCCGCACATCGGAATGCGGTCTTCCATGCCGCCATGGCGGCCGGTCAGAACCAGATCAAGCTCATGGGCTCCAATCTGGGCATCTTCAAAAAACATCTCATAAAAATCACCGATGCGATAGAAAACCAAAGTATCAGGATACTGCTTCTTTACAGCCTGATACTGCTGCATCATCGGTGTCAGTTCACCTTTTTTTACAGGCTGCTCTTCTTTGTTATCTTTCATAATAACTTGATTATATCATTGTTAGCCTTGGTAGAAAAAAAGATTGTCCGCTAAACACGGGCAGTCTTTTTAACAGGCAGTTTCAGATAGTACTTCAATTCGATGCGGATATCACGCCACAGCATGACGGCTCCCGGACCGATGTCAACATCATAGCCAAAGCGGTTCTCTTTAATAAGATAGGCGCCCGTCTGTTTGAGTTTTTCAAAATCAACCAGGGTCGGATCATAGACAACGGCGGTCAGTTTAATCGGAGTCGAATCAACCAGCCGGATGTTGGCAATGCCGCCCAGCCCCTTGATAACGGCCTTGCGCCGCCGCAGCCGGCCATAGCGGTCCAGAAAATCCTGGGCCAGATAATCGTAATAGATTTTCATTGCCAGCTGGTAAACAATAAAGGCCGCCACTCCGACAATCAGAAGCGTAATCATATTGGAATTAAAGCCCATCTTGGAAACATATTCCCACAAAGACAGCACTGTTCCCGGAGTGGCATAATTCAAGATTCCGGAATAACTGTAGCCGATGTTGACGCCCAATACTCCCAGAATGCCGTACAGGCTGCTGGAGGCAATGACATGGAAAAAGAAAAACTCAGGGGCGATAATCAGCAGCAGCAGTTCCAGCGGCAGCAGTGACGAGGAGAATAAGGAAGTAATAACTCCCAGAACAATCAGGCCTGTAACCCTAGACCGGTCCAGCCGGTTGGTGTAGCGCGAATAGAGGCCGGCCAGAATGGAAGGAACAATAAACAGATTGAGAATGAAAAACGGCGTGGTCATCCGGCCGACGGATTTTTCAATGGTGCCGGCCGCAAACTGCGCTGTCCAGACGGCTACATCGCCATTGAAAATAACCCCCAGCGTATTAGTCCAGGTTCCGCCCAGTGAAGTCTGCCAGAATACGGTATGGATGATATTGCCGATGCCGCAGACACTCATCACTCTTTCCATCAGCCCGTAGACAAACAGGCAGATCGGATTATTAAGATCGCTGGCTATGAAATTGAAAATCTGCTTGATGATATTAATGAAATACGGATAGCCAAAGGAAATGCCTACCCCGGCGATAACAGTCAGCAGCGAGGCCACCAGAAAGAACCAGGTGTCATTATTGACGAAGGTCATCATGCCGTAATTCAGCCGGCTGCGCGACCATTTATAGGATGAACGGATAATCAGCAGCACCACGGCCGTTGCCAGAAGGCCGATGTTGAGAGGCTTACAGACTCCGGAAGTCACCGAAACGGAAGACAGGTCTATCTGCAGGCCTAAAAAATCAGTGTAGCAGTAGGAATCAAGGGTTGAAGAAGCCAGCAGCATGGTTGTGATGCTGAGCAGCAGATAGCCGACAAAACCGCCGATGATAGGGATAGAGTCGTTATATCTTTTGCCCAGCAGGTTAAGCAGCACCAGCAAAGGAAAAAGGCTTACAAGAAGTGAGCCGATGTATTTGCAGCTTAACATGATTACCCCGAAGGTGGTTCCGGTCAGCGTCAGGTAAGCCTGAACTGTCGGACTGGTGAAAGTATTGCCGATGCCGATCAGGATTTCTCCGCAGAACATAAGGACAAGCGGAAACGTCAAACCGTCAATCAGGGCATGCCATTTTCTCTTCATGGTGCTATTTTAGCATTTATGCACAGGTGTTTCAAACCGCCCGGCTTAAAACAGATTGCTCAGACGCCGGACAAAGGAATCCGGCTGGTAGTGGGCCAGATAAACCGGCTTATCTGACAGCGTGCATTCGATAGCCGTGTTGCCGCTCATCTCCCTGACCTCCCGGTCAAAGCAGAGCACGGCCTTATCATACTGGTTGCCGCTGACAAGCCGGATTGTTTTCTTTCCGGAGATAATCATGGCCACGCCCAGGGAATGGTAATGCGAATGATGAATGCCGGTAACTTCGGACAGTTCCATCAGCGGCAGGCCCGGCTCAATGACCGCGCTTCTTAAAGAGCGGTTATAGGCCGTCGACCCGGCCTGGGTGCAGACGCACATTCCGGTACCGCGGAAGGTTTCCAGCTGCTGGCCGTCAATAAAGACGTCAATCATCTGGGTGCGCATATAGTTTTCGATGCGGGCCTCGTTGACGGCATAGTATGTCGCCGGTGTATTGCCTTCAACCGTTATCTGCAGCAGATTCTTGGTTTCAATCTTGGGCTTCTGGGTCATGACATCATCAAGACACTGGGCCAGCTGGGCCAGCGTATAATCCGCAAAGAAACCCAGGGTGCCGGTATGGATGCCGGTAAAGATGGCTCTTTCACAGATTGGCAGATAGTGCTGCACCGCTGACAGGAAAGTGCCGTCACCGCCAACCACCAGAATCAGTTCAGGAGAGGCCGCATCATAAAGAAAACCATGACTGGTAAGCTTGCTGATGACAGCTTCCCGGATTTTCAGCGATACTTCATCATCTTTGGCGACTACCGCAAATCTTGGCATATCTTGTCCCATCCTGTCTGTTATATCTATATTAATATATAGTACTCTATAAATATATAGTATTACTCAGTCAGTCTTTTTTCCGATAAATATAGTTTACGTCTTCGGCTTTCAGAATGCCCTGCTGTTCTTTGGTCAGGGCGCTGGCACTAATGACATTGATCTTCACCCGGCCGGCATTCTGCAAGGCCAGACTCTGGCGCAGGTAGACAATGGTTCCGACCAGCTTCAGATAGTTGGCTGCCATGTCATGCTGGGTTGTAACGTACAGGCAGTACAGCTGGGGCACATCATCCTGCTTTATAAAACAGCGGTTTGTGCTGCTGATCCATAAGGTCTCCGGACTGCTGTAAGCCTCGAAACAGCTCTGGGCATATTTTTTGTCTTCAAAAGGCTTGTCCATTCCCATGTATTCGTAGACGGAGGCGATCTGATATTTCAGTATCTCAAAGGCAAAAGTCGCATCATCCGTCAGCCGGCCCTGATTAGCCGACCAGCTGTCGAGGCCGATTTCGCCGGCCTTCTGCAGAATTCCCAGGGTCAGCCGGTTCTGATTGGAATCAAGGTAGGTAAAGCTTTCCAGGTTGCTTTTGACATGAACGCCAAATTCGGACAGGTAAACCGGGCCTTGGAAAAACTGGACATTATGCAGCACCAGACAGCTTATCTTCTGGGGCAGGCGGTTGTCCTTGGCGATCCGGCGGATGGCATCTTCCAGTTCTTTTTTGGTCGCAAAGCCGTTGCGATCGCCATATTCCTTCCACATCCGGCTGCAGGACATGCTGCGGGTTTCCCACAGGCAGCCATAGCCGATGATGCCTTTCTCCCGGTTTTTCAGATCCTCCGGTCTTTTAGACAGGAAGAAAAGAAGATCGCCGGTTTTAAAGCCCTTGAACCTTTTAGTGGAGATGCGCCAGAAATTAATCGTCTTGTTGCCGTTGAGACGATGATATTCCAGCATATCCTTATCCGAAACATAAGCTATTGATGCCATCGTGAACACCTCCTCTTTTTACTTCGGATGTTTCACGTGAAACACTTTATTGTTTTACCCTTCCTTCAAACGCCTTCATCAGCGTCAGTTCATCGGCATAGTCCAGATTCCCGCCCATGGGCAGGCCGGCCGCCAGCCGGGTCACTGTCAGAGGCTTATCCTTCAGCATTTTACTGATATACAGAGCCGTGGTGTCGCCTTCCAGCGTCGGATTGGTGGCAATGATAACTTCTTTGGTCTGCTCGCTGATCCGGGCAAACAGGCTGGATAGATTGATATCTTCCGGCAGAATGCCCTTGGTTGTTGATATTGCACCGTTCAGCACGTGATAAACGCCGTGATACTGCTCGGTTTTCTCAATAGCCAGCACATCTTTAGCGGTCTGAACCACGCAGATAGTGCTGTGATCACGGTTTTCATCACTGCAGATGCCGCAGACCGGGGTATCGGTCAGATTGCCGCAGACCGTACAGTGCCGGATTGACTGCTGAATAATAGCCAGCTGCCGGGAAAAGCCCGCCACATCTTCGGCGTCCATTTCCAAAATCCGCAGCGCATAGCGTTCCGCCGTCTTGCTGCCAACCGAAGGCAGCATCCGGAAGTATTCGATTAGTTTCTCCAACGAACGGGGGTAGGTCATAGATCTGTGGGCAGTCCCATCTGGCTGGCCATGCCGGCCACTGAACTCTCTTTATCTTTCTTGGCCTGGGTCAGGCAGTCGTTGACCGCCGCTTTAACCACGTCCTGAATCATCGCCGCATCTCCGTCCTTGACCATCTCTTCATTCAATTCAAGGGATACGATCTCATAATCGCCGTTAACAACGGCTTTTATCTGGGCCTGGACTACGGAGTTGGCATATTCCTTTTTCTTTAAATCAGCATCCGTCTTTTCCATCTGTTCCTTGACGGCCTGCGCCTGCTTTAACAATTGATTGAAATCCATTGCTGTCAGTCCTTTCTGGTTTCAAAACCGTCAGCGCCAAACAAGGAAGTCATAACATCCGTCTCGGGCGGCTGTTCGGCTGCCGGAGCCGGTTCTTCCTTAACCGGCTGTTCCACAGCCGGCTGGCTTTGACGCTGCTTGAAATAAGTAATCAGATACGAAGCCTCTTCCTTGGTAACCGCAAAAATAGTCTTCTTTTCAGGATAGATAGCCGCAATCAGCTGTTCTATCTTATTGTTGGTTTCTTCCTCATTGATATTATCCGCCTGAATCCGCGTATCAGCCGTGATTATCAGGCTGGTGCTGCTTTCCGCCATAACGGCTGTTCCCTTAAGATTGGCCGCCGCGGCATCAGGGCTGTTCAGCAGTTTCTCCCATAAAGGAGCATCCTTCTCCTTACAGGCTTTGGTGGCTTTGATCAGGATTGTATATATCTGCTGGTCATCGAGGCGTTTGAACTGACGGACCTCGGCCGTCTTTTCCGGCTGGGCCGGCTTATCTTCAGTTTCCGGTTTAAGCAGCTGGTCCGGCTCGGCAGCGACCGGCTTAGCGGCCTTTCGTACCGGTTTTGCCTTTTCCACCGGTTTTTCAGCAGCCGGCTGGTCTGTTTCGGCCATCATCTTCAGCAGACAGACTTCCAGATAAGACAGACTGTCCGTGGACCCGCGGTACTTGCTGTCAGCCTCCATCAGATAATCAATATAGCGCAGCAGCCGGCTGGCCGAGAAATCATCCAGCAGCTGCTGGGCCTGAGCCGGGCTAAGCCGGTTCAGCAGGTCCGGATTGGGCGCATAGGAATAAATTACCGCCTCTTTGCACAGATTCATCAGATCAAGGGTCAGACGGGCAATATCAACACCTTTTCCATCTATTTCATTGATTGAAGCAATCAGTTTGCTCATATCCTTATTCTTTATACAGTCCAGCAGAGCCAGTTTTTCAGAAGTAGTGGTAATGCCATAGACCGCATTAACATCCTTTAAATGGATATTATTCTGAGCGTAGGCAATGCACTGGTCTAAAATGCTGAGAGCATCGCGCATTCCGCCATCGGCTATTTCGGCAATCAGGTCCAGGGCCTCATCATCGATGGTTATATTTTCCTTCCCGGCAACCTTCTGCAGCTGCCCTTTGATCAGGGCTACCGGAACTTTGGTAAAGTCGAAACGCTGGCAGCGGGAGATAATGGTAGGCAGAACCTTTTGGGGTTCGGTCGTCGCCAGGATAAAAATGCAGTACTCGGGCGGTTCTTCCAAGGTTTTCAGCAGAGCGTTAAAGGCACTGGAAGTCATCATGTGAACTTCATCGATAATATATACTTTATACCGGCCTTTCATCGGAGCATATTTAACCCGGTCCACCAGGTCACGGATCTGGTCAACACCGTTATTTGTGGCCGCATCCAATTCAACAACATCGGGATGCGATGATTCCTGAATATCAATACAGCTGGAGCATTTGCCGCACGGCCTGTGGCCGTCGCTTTCACAGTTTATTGTTTTAGCCAGCAGTTTGGCAATTGTTGTCTTGCCGGTTCCGCGGGGCCCGCAGAAAAGGTATGCATGTGCCAGCTTGTTATTCTTAATGGCATTCTGCAGTGTCAGAACGACATGCTGCTGCCCGACAACTTCTTCAAAGGTAGCCGGCCGGTATTTGCGATACAAGGCTTTATATGTCATGTTTATTCCTCATTTATATCATCAATTATAAACCATCATTTAATCGCTGTGGTGCTTTTGCGCATGTTTTTAAAGAAGCTTGTCAGCAGCTGACCGCATTCTTCTTTCAATACGCCTGATGTCACCAGCGGGTAATGGTTGAACCCCTGAATATCATAAAGGTTGAACAGCGAGCCCAGGGCTCCGGCTTTAGGATCAGCCGCCCCGTATACTACTCTTTGAATCCGCGACTGCATGATGGCTCCTGCACACATCGGACAGGGCTCCAAAGTTACATACAGAGTGCAGCCTTCCAGCCGCCAGCTGCCAATCTTATGATTGGCCTTGGCAATGGCAATCATCTCGGCATGGTCGGCCGTCAGTTCTCTCTTTTTGCGCAGATTATATCCGCGGGCAATAATCTTATCCTCATATACTATAACACAGCCAATCGGCACTTCGCCGGCCGCCATGGCTTTGGCCGCCTGCAGCAGAGCAGCCTGCATATAGAGAGCGTCTTTATCAGCAGTCATTGTCATTCTCCCTTCAGGGTATAAAAAAGGCACACACGCACTGTGCTGTATGGCTGCTGTCTTCCGACCCTGACCAGATTGAAGTCAGCTGCGTTGTGCCATTGACATTATATGATAATCAAAGTTTTTTAGCAATGACACAAGTGCGGCAGTCATACAGACTAATCTGTTTCACGTGAAACATTCTTCAGATCCAATCCCAGTGTTTCACGTGAAACATTTATTTAGTATCTTTAGAGCGGGCATACTTATTGCCCCATTTTTCCAACTGTTCAATAATCGGCACAAACTGCAGTCCGGCCTTGGAAAGACGATATTCTACTTTGGGCGGGATCTGGGAGTACTCCTTGCGCAGCACCAGGCCATCGCTTTCGAGTTCTTTCAAAAGGTTGCTGAGTGTTCTAAACGCAATTGTGTCAAGCATCCTCTTCAGCTCGTTATAGCGCAGCACCGGATTTTTTGCCAGGCAGTATAAGATTTCCATTTTATACCGTCCGGTTGTTTTATCGACAGCCCGGCCGAAGCCGGTTTCACTAATGCAGACATTGTCTTTCTTTGCCGGCATATTACTCCTTTTAGTGTACTATCATAAATTAGAGTACACTATTTCTTTCTCTATTTATAATATAGTTCATGACGGCTGTCAAATGATAGCCTTATTTCCCGGGAAATCAGTGGCTCATTGAAACAACTCTTTTATTCTTTGACCATTCAGATTTGCCGTTTATATCCGCCTACAAAAAATCAGGAGCATCGCTGCATCCTGACTTTATGTCTATTTACTGGGAACAGTAATCTTTTTGGTCCCGCCCATATAAGGCCATAATACTTCCGGTACGTTGACAGAGCCGTCTTCATTCAGATTATTCTCAATCAGGGCAATCAGCATACGCGGCGGAGCTACAACCGTATTATTCAGGGTATGGGCAAAGTAATTGCCCTTTTCACCTTTAATCCGGATGCCCAGACGGCGGGCCTGCGCGTCGGTCAGATTAGAACAGCTGCCGACTTCAAAATACTTTTTCTGCCGCGGGCTCCAGGCTTCAACATCAACACTCTTGCACTTCAGATCAGCCAGATCGCCCGAGCAGCACTCAAGAGTTCTTACGGGGACATCCAGACTGCGGAACAGTTCGACGGTAAACATGTAGAGTTTAGGAAACCAGACTGCCGATTCTTCCGGCTTGCAGACAACAATCATCTCCTGCTTTTCAAACTGATGGATCCGGTAAACGCCTCTCTCTTCAATGCCGTGCGCTCCTTTTTCCTTGCGGAAGCAGGGCGAATAGGAAGTCAGCGTATAGGGCAGCTTAGCTTCGTCGTTAATCGTATCAATAAACTTGCCAATCATAGAATGCTCGGAAGTGCCGATCAGGTACAGATCTTCACCTTCAATTTTATACATCATGGCATCCATTTCCGGAAAGCTCATGACTCCGGTCACCACATTGCTGTGAATCATAAAAGGCGGGATGCAGTAAGTAAAGCCTTTGTTGATCATGAAATCACGGGCATAGGAAAGACAGGCTGAATGCAGTCTGGCAATATCACCCATCAGATAATAGAAGCCGTTGCCGGCAACCTTGCGGGCACTGTCTAAATCAATGCCGTTAAGCTTCTCCATAATGTCGGTATGATAAGGAATCTCAAAATCAGGGACCTTGGGCTCACCGAATTTTTCCAGCTCCACATTTTCACTGTCATCATGACCGATTGGCACAGAAGGATCGATCATATTGGGGATGATCATCTGAATCTCTTTGCACTTGGCGGCCAATTCGGTTTCCTTAACCTGGCAGTCTTCAAGCTGCTGGGCAATGTCGGCTACCTGCTGTTTTACGGCGGCCGCTTCTTCTTTTTTGCCCTGACCCATTAAGATGCCGATCTGCTTGCTTAATGAATTGCGCTGACTTCTTAAATTGTCCCCGTTGGTTTTAGAATTGCGGTACTGCTGGTCAAGGTCAATCAGTTCGTCAACCTTTGCCAATTTGCTGTCTTGAAACTTTTTCCGGATGTTCTCCTTGACCAGATCCGGATTCTGCCTGATAAATCCCATGTCTAACATTGTTTTTTCCTCCTTTAACAAAAAAAGACATCACCGCGAAGGGACGATGTCTCGTGTTGCCACCCTGATTCAGCTGCCTTTGGACAGCCCTCATTGATAGCGGATAACGGCCGCTGCCGGAAAAGTTATTTCCTTTTCAGCTCTGAGATGGATTTGCCGGTACACTTCTGATAAATCGCACCCTTATTTATCTCTCTGCAAAAAGACGGGCCGGCTACTGTTTCTCTTCTTTGCTGTGCCATCAATATAGCACTTTAACGTCAGCCCGGTCAAATACCGCTTTTACTTTTTATCCAGTTTCTGCTGTTTAAGCCAGGTATCAATGACAACCGATGCCGGCAGGTGCTTGACCAGCCAGACCTGTCTTCTTTCCGGCCGGCCCAGAATAGAAACTGTTTTACCCCTTATCATATCCTTCAAAGCCAGTTTTACCACATCTTCCGCTGAATAGTAGCGGTTGTAATATTTGATGGTATCATCGCGGACGGCGGTGTCGAAGAATTCGGTTTTAATCCAGCCCGGGCAGACAGCCATTACATGGATGCCCTTAGGCTGCAGTTCGGCATTGATAGCCTGGGCAAAACTCAGCACATAAGCTTTGCCGGCTCCATAGACCGTCATATAGGGAACGGGCTGGAAGGAAGAAAGCGAACCCAGCTGGTAAATGACACTGCCCTTAGTCATGTAAGGAATAGACAGATAAGTCATGGTGGTCAGAGCCGTAACGTTTAGCGCGATCATCTGCTGCTGCTTGTCCAGTTCCAGATCGGCAAAGCTGCCAAACAGACCAAAGCCGGCCGCATTAACTAAAACCGCGATTTCAACTTTTCTTTCCTGGCTCAAGGCCTGGCGGTATTCTTCAAAACTGGCCGGATCACACAGGTCTAAAGCCAGCACTTTCAGTTTGGCACTTACCTTCTCCTGCATTTTTTCCAGACGGTCTTTCCGCCGGGCAATAACCCATATTTCATCGAAGTCCTGCTGGCGGTCCAGCTGATAGACAAACTGCTCGCCCATTCCCGAAGAAGCTCCGGTAATTACCGCAATTTTTTTCATTTCAGACGCTCTCTTTCTCAATGCCGCTTATGATACAGTTTTTTCTGCTGGTAAACCGGATCAACGGTGATATTGACGCCCAGTTTGCGGAAGACATTAGCGTCTTCTTCCGGCAGAATAACGGTGGAATGCCCTTCGGCCCCGCGCAGATTGTTAAGCTGATCCATGGCCAGTTTGGCATTGGGATCATTCTGGGCCGTCATGGCCAGCGCAATCAGCAGTTCGTCAGAATGCAGCCGGGGATTATGGTTGCCCAGGGCATTGACCTTTAGATCCTGAATCGGCGCCACAACGGTAGCCGAAATAACCGGAGTCGGCTTGCTGATCCGGGCTAGGGCTTTTAAGGCGTTGATGATAACAGCGGCACTGGGTCCGAACAGGGAAGATGTTTTACCGGTGACAATCTGGCCGTCATTAAGCTGGATGGCCAATGCCGGCGCCCCGGTATCGTCGGCTTTGCCGCGGGCCGCGTTGACAACCGGCCGGTCGGCCGGTGTAACTCCCGCCTGATTCATCAGCAGTTCGATTTTCTGGACCGCTGATTCATCAATTTTATCCGTGCGGGCATCCACAACCGCTTTGAAATAGCGGCGGATTATTTCCTGCCGGGCGGCCTCACAGGCAGCCTGATCGTCAATTATGGAAAAACCGGCCATATTGACGCCCATGTCCGTCGGGGATTTATAAGGCGACTCTTTCTGGATTCTTTCAAAGATGCAGTTTAGCACCGGGAATATTTCCACATCGCGGTTGTAATTGACCGCGGTCTGGTTATAGGCCTCCAGATGGAAGGGGTCGATCATATTGACATCATTCAAATCGGCCGTCGCCGCCTCATAAGCCAGGTTGACCGGATGCTTCAGCGGCAGATTCCAAATCGGGAATGTTTCAAATTTGGCATAGCCGGATTTAATGCCGTGAATATAGTCATGGTACATCTGGGAAATGCAGGTGGCCATTTTGCCGGAGCCGGGTCCCGGGGCCGTCAGAACAATCAGTTGGCGGCTGGTTTTAATATAATCATTCTGCCCCAGCCCTTTTTCCGAGACAATAAAATCAATGTCGGTCGGATAGCCGGGGATCGGATAATGCGGATAGGTCTGAATGCCGGACTTGATCAGACTGCGCCTGAAAGCATCCGCGGCCGGCTGATGGGCATACTGGGTGATGACCACGCTGCCGACGTAAAGGTCTAATTCATGGAAGGCATCCAGCATCCGCAGCACTTCCTGATCGTAGCCGATGCCTAAATCACCGCGGGCTTTGGCGTTTTCAATGTCAGCGGCGTTGATGCATATTATCATCTCTGTATAATCTTTCAACTCGGTCAGAAGCCTGATCTTATTATTAGGCTGATAGCCGGGCAGCACTCTGGCGGCGTGGAAGTCTTCAAACAACTTGCCCCCGAATTCCAGATAAAGCTTGTTATGGAACATGGCAATGCGTTCCAAAATTTTCTCACGCTGCAGCTGCAGGTATTTGGCCGAATCAAAAGCAATTTTATCCATGAATGATACCTCGTCTACGTATTAGTATAGCATGGTCCCCTGATTCAAAAACAAGAAAAGCTCCCAATCACGGGAGCTTTCCACATTCATGACTCAAGTTTAGAAAATAGGCAGAACGGCATCATCATAAGTGCTGTTGATGAAGTCTTTGACCTTCTGACTGGTCAGGGCTTCGGCCAGGGCTTTGATCTTGGGCAGATTCTCATTGCCTTCCTTGACAACCAGGATATTGGCATAAGTCTGGGCCGCTTCTGAGTCGGCTTTTTCCGTAAGCAGGGCATCCTTGACCTTCAGGCCGCCTTCCAAAGCATAGTTTCCGTTGATGACGGCAATGTCAACATCGGCCAGGGAACGGGGCAGCTGGGCCGCCGCGATCTCGCTGATCTGCAGATTCTTCGGGTTGCTGGCAATGTCGGTGATTTTGGCACCCATTCCAACACCGTCTTTCAGTGTGATAAGACCGGCATCCTGCAGCAGCAGCAATGCTCTGGCTTCATTAGTGGAATCATTGGGAACTGCCACGGTGGCGCCGTCTTTCAGGTCGTCAAGGGAAGAAGTCTTGCCGGCATAGATGCCAAACGGCTCATAGTGAACAGCAACAACAGAAACCAGATGCGTGCCGTTTTCGGCATTGAAGTTGGTCAGATACGGCTGATGCTGGAAATAGTTGGCATCAAGCTCGCCGCTTTCCGTTGCCGTGTTGGGCAGAACATAGTCAGTGTATTCAACAATCTCCAGCGTGTAACCCTGCTCGGCCAGAATCTCTTTGGCCACCGCCAGGATTTCGGCATGCGGAGTAACACTGGCGCCGACCTTGATGGTCTTGTCGCTGTCGTCAGAAGTCGTCTGGCCGCAGCCAGACAGTGCTGAGCAAAGCAGTAATACTGATAATAAAATGGTAAATAGTTTTTTCATGGGATTTCCCCTTCCTTTCATTAACTGCGAATCCGGCGGTCGCTGCGTTTGGCAATGGCCATTCCTACTTCCTGGAAAACCTGAACAACAAGCACCAGGACCGCTACGGTAATCAGCATAGTAACCGAATCATACTTGTAATACCCATAATTCACGGCAATCGTGCCTAATCCGCCGCCGCCGGTAAATCCGGCCATGGCTGAATAGCCCAGAATAGTGGTGATGGCAATGGCACTGCCAATCAGCAAAGAAGGCTTGGCTTCCGGCAGCAGAACCTTGTAGATGATCTGCCAGTTGGAAGAACCCATCGATTCGGCGGCCTGAATGACCCCCGGATTGACTTCCTTCAGCGATGATTCCACCATGCGGGCCACAAAGGGCGCCGAGCCGATGACCAGCGGCACAATGGTGGCCGTCGCCCCGATAGTTGTTCCGGCAATAAAGCGGGTGACCGGAAGCAGAACAACCAGCAGGATCAGAAACGGAACCGAGCGCAGGATATTGACGGCAACGCCAAGAACCTTGTTGATTCCCCGGTTGGGGCAGATGCCGTTGGTATCCGTGATGCACAGCACCACTCCCATCGGTATGCCGATCACATACGCCAGCGCCGTGGAGACAATGGTCATATACAGCGACTCCCCGAGTCCCTTGATCAAAAGCGAAACCAGAACATCAATCGACACTTTCATCGCTGCCCACCTCCTCAAAATGCACATCATTGCCAGTCAGAAACTTCTTAACCTCAGCTTCGCTTTTCGGATCATCCGGTATCTGCAGCACCATCTGTCCGTAAGCTTTGCCATTGAGGTTCTTCATATTAGCCGCCAGAATATTGACGGTGATATGACATTCGGTAATCATTTTGGAAATAAGCGGTTCATAGGATGACCGCCCGTCAAAGACGATGCGCAGAGCGGCCGTCTGGGCCGGCAGCGGTGCCGGAGCGCTGTCAGGCATGATCAGCTTGCGGGCAATGGCGCTTTTCGGAGCGCGGAAGATATCAGCGACCAGACCGCTTTCCACAATGCGTCCGTTATCCAAAACGGCGACTTTGTTGCAGATCTGCTCGACAACTTTCATCTCATGGGTAATGACCACAATGGTTACCCCCAGTTCCCGGTTGATCTTCTTCAGCAGAGCCAGGATAGAACGGGTGGTTTCCGGATCCAGGGCACTGGTGGCCTCGTCACACAGCAGAACCTGCGGATCAGTGGCCAAAGCCCGGGCAATGGCTACTCTTTGCTGCATACCCCCGGACAGCTGGACCGGATAGGCGCCGCAGCGGTCATCCAGAGCGACGATTTTCAGTAAACTGTGGGCTTTTTCCAGCTGCTGGGCCTTGGGCCAGCCGGCAATTTCCAGCGGATAGCAGACATTGCGGATAACCGTGCGCTGGGCCAGCAGGTTGAAGTCCTGGAAGATCATGGACATCTGCCGGCGCGTCTGGCGCAGTTCGGCAGCTGACAGGCTGGCTAAGTCCACCCCGTTAAACAGAACGTTTCCCGAAGTCGGCTTCTCCAGATAGTTGATGCAGCGGACCAGCGTGCTTTTGCCGGCTCCGGACAGTCCGATAATACCGTAGATGTCGCCCTTTTCAATCTGCAGGCTGACATCATTGACCGCATCAATTTCTTTTTCCTTGGTAGTGAAAATCTTACTGACATTTTGTAATTCTATCATTTTCCGGCCTTTCCCCTTAACTGATAAAAAAGACGTCCCCCAATATACAGGGACGTCTTGTAACGTGTTACCACCCAGATTCATCAATACCTCACGATATTGACCTTGACAGGTACGAATTCATACCTTGCGGCTTTAACGGGCCCTCTCGTCACAGTCTAATTATTCGACTGTGCCACTTGGCGGCCATGTTCCTTTTCATTTCGCCTTTTGCCTTGCACCATCCAGCAATTCTCTGAAAGGCTACTCTGAGAAGTACTCTCCGCTTCGTCGTGTTTGTTAAAAGAATGATATGCCTGCTTTCAGGCTTTGTCAATCACCAATTTTCAGAATATTTCTGAAAATCTTTTCAAAGGTTTACTCCTGCTCCGGCTGCGCTGCATCAGCAGCAGTTGCCGTATCAGCAGCATCTTCAGCTGGCGAATCGGCCGTAGCGGCTGAATCCGGTTCGGCCGGCTCATCATCGGCCGGACTGACAATGGCACAGGAAGCCACTTTGGTTCCGGCATCGACGTTAATCATCTTGACGCCTTTGGTGTTGCGGCTTAATGTCGATACTTCCGCCAGTGAAATGCGGATAACCGTACCGCCATCCGTAATGATCAGGCAGTCCTCATCGCCGTTAACGGCTTTCAAGGCCACCAGATCGCCGGAATTTTCCGAAGTCTTGATCGTGCTGACGCCTTTGGCGCCGCGGTTGGTCAGCCGGTAATCAGTCAGCGGGGTCTTTTTGCCATAACCTAGGGCCGAGAGCACCAGGATATAACTGCCCTGCTTATCCGTGGCCGCGCCTACGACATGACCGCCGTCGGTATTGAAGCCCTTGACTCCGGCAGCCGAACGGCCCATGGCCCGGATCGTGTTTTCATTGAACCGGACGGCCTTGCCGTTAGAGCCGGCTATGATAATCTCATCATCTCCGCCGGTGCCCTTGACGGTAAACAGTTCATCGTTTTCCTTCAGGGTAATGGCAATCTTGCCTTTATTGCGGATAGAATCAAACTCGCTGATGGCCGTCCGCTTGACCAGGCCGTTGGTTGTGACAAAAAACAGATAGGCTTTCTTCTCATCTTTCGGCACCCGGACTAAGGAAGCGACTTTCTCATCCTTTTCGGTCGGAATCAGATTGACTACCGGCACCCCTTTGCCGGTGCGGCCGCTTTCGGGAACGTGATGGCCTCTGATCCGGTAGACCCGGCCCAGGTTGGTAAACAGCAGTAAATCTTCATGCGTGCTCATAACAACAAGCTGCTCAACCACATCATCGCTGTTAACCGCCATGCCAATGACCCCGCGGCCGCCGCGGTTCTGCAGACGGTAGGTCTCTACCGGCACCCGCTTGATATAGCCGTTAGTCGTCAGAGAGACAATAATGCTCTCCTCGTTTATTAAATCTTCATCTTCGATGTCGGTTGCCCCGTCCATAATGATGGAGCGGCGGGCATCGCCGTATTTGTCTTTAATATCCGTCAGTTCGCCTTTGACGATCTCCAGCACCCGCTGGTGGCGGGCCAGGATATCTTTCAAATCGGCAATAGTGCTTTCCAGCTGCTGGTATTCCTCTTCGATCTTGGAACGCTGCAGGCCGGTCAGACGGCGCAGTTTCATTTCCATGATCGCGTTGGCCTGAATCTCATCCAGGGCAAACTTATCCATCATGGTTTCAATGGCCACCGGATCAGAAGGAGCCGTACGGATGATATGGACAATCTCATCGATGTTATCAATGGCAATGCGCAGACCTTCCAGAATATGGGCCCGCTCTTCCGCCTTTTTCAGATCAAAGCGGCTGCGGCGGGTGATGATGTCAACCTGGTGGTCAACATAAACCTGCAGCATCTCTTTCAGATTCATGATGCGCGGAACATTGTCGACAAGAGCCAGCATGATGATGCCGAAGGAAGTCTGCAGCGGGGTCAGCCGGTACAGCTGGTTGGCCACGACTTCCGGCTGAATGTCTTTCTTGATGTCTATTTCAATTTTGATGCCGTCCATGTTGGATTCATCAACCAGACCCGTAATGCCTTCAATCTTCTTTTCCCGAGCCATGTCGGCAATCTTGGTAAACATATCCTTCTTGTTTACCATATAAGGTATTTCGGTAATCGTCAGGCGGTGGCGGCCGTTTTCCAGTTCGCTCACTTCTACCTTGCCGCGGTTGATAATTGAGCCCCGGCCGGTCTGATAGGCCTTATTGATGCCGCTGCGGCCCATAATCGTGCCGCCGGTGGGAAAATCCGGACCGGGAATATATTTCATCAGTTCGCTGATGGTGATGTCGGGATTATCAATCAGGGCAATCGTGCCGTTAATTACTTCCGTCAGATTATGCGGTGGGATATTGGTGGCCATGCCGACCGCAATGCCGCCGGAGCCGTTAACCAGCAGTGCCGGAAACTTGGCCGGCAGAACTACCGGCTCCTGCTCTTCAGCTGTATAGGTATCAACAAAATCGACCGTATCCTTCTGGATGTCCCGCAGCATTTCCATAGCCAGTTTGGACATGCGGGCTTCGGTATAACGCTGGGCGGCTGCCGAATCGCCGTCAATGTCGCCAAAGTTGCCGTGACCGGTAACCAGCGGATAGCGGTATGAAAAAGGCTGGGCCATGCGGACCATGGCTTCATAAATAGATGAGTCACCATGGGGATGATACTTGCCCATGACTTCACCAACGATACGGGCCGACTTTTTAAAAGGCTGGTCAGCATAAACCCCTAAGCCGTTCATGCCGTACAGAATGCGGCGGTGGACCGGCTTTAAGCCGTCGCGGGCATCCGGAAGGGCCCGCTGGACAATAACGCTCATTGCATACGATAAAAACGCGGTTTTGACTTCACCGGTAATGTCGACTACTTTGCGGCGGTCAACTGTCGGGGTATCATCCGGGGTTAACGCTGTTTCCGGGGCGCTGTCCAGCATTTCTTCGTTTTCGCTGTTCTTGTTTTCTTCTTCTGCCATTTAGACCGCCTCCTTTACACTGTATCCAGATTCTTAACAAAATGCGCATTTTCAACAATGTACTGGCGGCGGGGTTCAACCTCTTCGCCCATCAGCAGTTCAAAGGCCTGATCGGCCAAAGCGGCATTGTCGATAGTCACTTGGATGAAGACCCGTTTGGCCGGATCCATTGTCGTTTCCCAGAGCTGCTCGGGATTCATTTCGCCCAGGCCTTTATAGCGCTGCAGGGCAAAGCGGTCACCGACTTCTTTTTTGATTTCTTCCAGCTCTTCATCGGTATAGGCATATTTATCAACACTGCCTTTAGTCACTTTATACAGCGGCGGCTGGGCCAGATAGACATAGCCGCCTTCGATGACCGGCTTGAAGTGCCGGTACAGGAAAGTCAGCAGCAGGGTGGCGATATGGGCGCCGTCAACATCGGCATCGGTCATGATGACGATCTTGTGATAGCGCAGCTTGGTCAGGTCCATATTCTCCCCGATGCCGCAGCCAAAAGCCGTTATCATCGAGCGGATGACATCATTGTCATAAATCTGATGCTCGCTGGCTTTCTGCACGTTTAAGATCTTGCCGCGCAGCGGCAGAACAGCCTGGTGCTTGGGATCGCGGCCCTGCTTGGCGCTGCCGCCGGCGCTGTCTCCCTCAACCAGGAAGATCTCGCACAGCTGCGGATCGCGGCAGGAGCAGTCGGTCAGCTTGCCGGGCATGTTGGCCAGTTCAAGGCCGGTCTGCCGCCGGGCGTTCTCGCGGGCTTTCTTGGCCGCCAGCCGCACTTTGGAGGCACTGATGATCTTTTCAATGATGGCATGAGCCTGCTTGGGATTTTCCATCAGATAGCGGCTCAGCTGGTCACCGAAGATATTGGAGACAATCTTGCGGACTTCCGAGTTGCCCAGCTTGGTTTTAGTCTGGCCTTCATACTGCGGATCAGGATGCTTGACGGAGATAATTGCCGTCAGCCCTTCCCGGCAGTCGTCGCCGGTCAGCGGCTCATCGCTGTTTTTAACCAGATTGGAATCCTGGGCATATTTGTTGATGGTGCGCGTCAAAGCCAGCTGGAACCCTTCTTCATGGGTGCCGCCTTCAACGGTGTTGATGTTATTGCAGAAAGAATAGATGTTGGAAGAATAGCCGTCATTGTACTGCATGGCCACTTCAACATGGATATTGTCGGTATCGCCTTCAATATCAATCGGGTCAGGGTTGACGACGCCTTTTTTCTGGTTCAGGAATTTGACGTATTCGGAAATGCCGCCTTCATAGCAGAACGACTCATAATGGGGCTGGTCCAGCCGCTCATCAGTGAAGTCAATCTTCAGGCCTTTATTGAGGTAGGCCAGCTCCCGCAGTCGGTTGCGCAGAATATCATGATCATAGACGGTTGTTTCCGTAAAGATGGTCGGATCGGCTTTGAAGCGGACTGTGGTGCCGTGCTCGTGCGGGCTGCAGGTGCCCGTCTGGGTCAGAGCCTGCTGGATATGGCCGCCGTTGGCAAATTTTACATAATAGCTCTTGCTGTCAATATTGATGAAAACTTCCAGCCACTCGGACAGGGCATTGACGACTGAAGCGCCGACGCCGTGCAGACCGCCGGAAACCTTATAGGCGCCGCCGCCGAACTTGCCGCCGGCATGAAGAACGGTGAAAATGGTTTCCACCGTCGAAATCCCGGTCTTGGGATGGATGCCGACCGGCATGCCGCGTCCGTTGTCCGTAACCGAAACAACATTGTCCTTTTCAACCTTGACGATAATATGGGTGGCATAGCCGCTCAGGGCTTCATCGATAGAGTTATCGACGATCTCCCAGACCAGATGATGCAGGCCGCGGCTGCTGGTGGTGGCGATATACATTCCGGGCCGTTTTCTGATTGCTTCCAGCCCCTCCAGAACCTGGATGTCGCTGGAAGTATAAGAATAGTGATCCCGGCTTAAATCTTCATTATCCATTGATGACATTTCCTTTCGCAATATTGATGACATTGACATTCTGCTGGTTGATCATGCCTACTTCAGCAGTGTCGGTAGTGGTGATGATAGTCTGAATAGAAGACGGCAGCAGCTTCAGCAGACCCAGCCGCCGCTTGCTGTCCAGCTCGGAGAAGACATCATCCAGCAGCAGAACCGGGTATTCCCGTCTGATCTGGAAGATGATCTGGACAATAGAAAGTTTAATGGCCAGAATAACCATGCGCTTCTGACCCTGGGAAGCATACTTGGAAACGTCTTTGCCGTCCAGGTAGAAGGCAAAGTCTTCCCGGTGAACGCCGACGTTGGTCGATTTGGTGAACAGATCGCGTTCCCGGGTGGATTCATAGATATCCTTGATCTGCTGCAGCATGATGCTTTCGTCATTTTTCTCGCTGACAAAGGAAAGGTATTCGATATGCAGCTTGCTGTTGGTTCCGGCCAGCTGGTTGTAGAAATAAGACAGGTAGGCATTAAGCGAATTAACGAACCGCAGCCGGTTGGTGATTATTTTGATCTGTGGCTGGCACAGCATGTCAGTGTATGTTTCCAGCATGACCGGGTCAGTTCCGCTTTTCAGGTAGGCGTTGCGTTCCTTGAGGCATTTGAGATACTTGCTGAGCTCATTCATATAGACCCCGGACAGTTTGCCCAGTTCCATGTCAATCAGCCGGCGGCGCGCCTTGGGGGCCGCATCAAACAGATCCATATCACTGGGGGCAAAAAGCACGGCATTGACCTTGCCGACAAACTCACTGGTCCGCCGGACCGGGATGTTGCTGATCTTCAGCGTCTTGCCGCTGGGTGAAATAGTCACACTCAGTCTCTTTTTATCATCCTGATAGACGACGGAGGCATCAATACTGGCAAAGACCTTGCCAAAGCAGATCAGCTCGTCGTCTTCAACATTGCGGTGGCTGCGGGTGGTGGACAGAAAATAAATGGCTTCCAGAATGTTGGTCTTGCCCACGCCGTTTTCCCCGACCAGAATATTCATTCCTTTCTGCAGGGGGATGGAAACTTCCCGGTAGTTGCGGAAGTTACGCAGACTCAGATTTTCAATGTACATCAGACCGTCACCTCGTATTTCTGTTTCTCTACCTCAACGGTGTCACCCGGATAAAGTTTGCGGCCGCGCCGGTTCTCCGGCTGGCCGTTGACCTTGATAGCTAATTTTTTGACAGCGATTTTTGCTTCACCGCCGGTCGATATCCAGTCCGTAATTTTCAAGAATTGCTGCAATTGAATATACGGGGTTTTTATCTGAATTTTCATGTTTGCGGCTCCTATAAAAAAAGGCATAAAACTACTAATTTATTATACCACATAAGCCTCCCTTTTTCTTATCTATTTACCGGGGCACGGCCGGCGGCCGGACCATTAAAAAACCGACCTTGGCGATCGGTTTAAACAGCTTTTTTAGCAAACTTCTAATAGGTGCGGATTGGCAGAACCAGCTGCAGAACATCGGCATTGTCAACCGCCGTCAGAATGAACGGCTTCATGCTGCCGCAGAAGCTCAGCTTAACCTGGAAGGCATTCAGCGCTCTGATGGCCTGATAGACATACTGGCCCCTGAAGGAAATCACCAGCGGATCGCCTTTAAAGGAAACCGGGTTGATGGTTTCAGTCGAACCTACTTCATTTGACCGGCAGGATATAACAATGCCATCCTGGCTCATTTCCATTTTTACAACGGAGACGCCGTCATTCTTAATGAAGCTGGCGCGGTCAATGGCATTGAGCATATCACGGGCATCAACACTGAGTTCATAATCAAAATCAGTCGGAACTAAATGAGATGTATCCGGATAGGCCCCGTCAATCAGACGGGTCTGGATCAGGACATTGCCAATGATAAACAGGGCTTTCTTATCGGACAGGGCCACGGTGATGCTTTCCGTGCTGGCGACAATTTTAGCTACTTCATTCAGGCTGCGCGCCGGAACAGTGATATTGAAACTGTGATTCTGCTCCAGACTGATGTTTTTGCGGGCCAGCCGGTAGCTGTCGGTAGCGATGCAGACGAGCTGGTTGTTTTCACAGCTCATATTCAGACCGGTTAAAGCCGGCCGGGTCTCTTTATCCGAAGTCGCAAAGCAGGTCTGGGAGATGATATCCTTCATGACATCAGCTGTTAAGGAAAAACTTTCCTCCGGCTGGCTGAAATCAATGACCGGATATTCTTCCGCCCGGATGCCGGTAAGTTCAAAGTTTACCGCATTGCCGCTGATCTTGGTCAGATTGCCGTCAACGATTTCCACATCAACAACATCGGAATCGATCTTGCGCACCATATCAACAACATAGCGTGATTCCAGAACGATCTGGCCTTCTTCCATAATCTCAAGCTTTGATTCATCATCAGCCTGGATAGTGGTCTGAATTGAAATGTCGGAATCGGAAGCTGTTAACTGCAGGATATTTTGAAAAGCCTTGATCTTGATGCCAAGTAATGCGGGCAGCGGTGAGTTAATGGAAATTGCCCTGGAAGCAACACTCAGACCGTTGAGAAATTCATTCTTCGATATTTTGAAGTGCATGCCAAGCCTCCTTATTTTAGTTTTAAAAAGAATTAATAATTATTAGGGACGGTGTAAAAGTGGAAAACTCTCAAAACTCCTTTTAATACTGATATTTTACCAAAATTACTATAATAAATAAAGTGGATAAGGGTGGGTTTATTTAAATAAGAGAGTTTCAATATCCGCAATGGCTTTGCGGTAATTCTCGGAATCATTGGCCAGCTTGGTAATTTTGTCACAGGCTGTCAGTACCGTGGAATGATCACGGTTGCCGAATTCCTTGCCGATGTCCAGATAAGAGGCATTGAGATTCTTGCGGCACAGATACATTGCAATATGACGGGCGTTGGCAATGTTCTTGGTCCGGTTTTTAGATAAAAGCTGCTGGCGGGTTAAGCCATAGTAGTCAGCAACCGTGCTGATAATATCTTTCATATCAATTGATTTGGCTTCGCCTTTGTTTGCCATCCGGCCCTTGAAAGCTTCGGTAGCCAGATTCATGTCAATCGGCGCGCCCGGGGCAAAGTTGATCGAATAAAACAGCAGATGGTTCAGGTTGCCTTCCAGTTTACGGATATCGCCGGAATAATTGGTGGCCAGATAGGCCATTACTTCCGGACTGATAGAGGCAATGTTGTCATCGGGAGGATCAATCTTCATTTCCATAAGCTGGGTTTTAATCTTCATTTCCAGTATTTTATAAGCTGTTTCAAAATCCGGGGAGTTGATGTTGATGGAAAGACCCTGGGAGAAGCGCGAGATCATCCGGTCTTCAATTTCCTTGATGTCATGCGGCTGGCGGTCCGAAGTCAGAACAATCTGCTTGCGGCTGTTGAACAGATCATTGTACACATTGAAAAAGACATCATTGGACTTTTCCTTGCCGGCCAGATTCTGGATATCATCAACCAGCAGCACATCCAGGGAATTAAGCTGGGCCTTGAAATCTTCAATGGTCTTGTCCCGGATGGCTAAAACAACCTGTTTGACAAAGGTATCAGCCGAGATATAAAGCAGTTTTTTAGCCGGAGATTTCTTCTTGAGGTAATTGCCGATGGCGCACAGCAGATGGGTCTTGCCCAGACCGGAATTGCCGTAGATGAAAAGCGGATTGTAAAGCTGGCGGCCGGGATTGACGGAGCAGGCCAGAGCCGCCTGGTAAGCTTCCTTGTTGGATGGACCGACAACGAAGTTTTCAAAAGTGTAGTCCGGGCTGATATTGTCCGGCAGAGTCTTCTTATCGTCGGCGCTGCCATCTTCTTTGGGCCGGGCATCCTGATAGTCCTGCTTCAGTTTGATCTGGCATTTGACGTCTTTATCAATTACCGAACGCAGGGAATTTTCGATAAAGGGCAGATTTTCGCTGAGAACCATCTTATTGATCATGGAATCAACTAAAATAACCGCATCTTTTTCATCAAGCTGCGCCAGGGAAGAGTCTTTGTAGTAAGATTCGAAAACGACAGTATCGCCATCGTCTTCAAATGTCTTGGCCATAACGGATTTGGCCTGATTCCAGATATAATCAAGGCTATACATTTGCGATTATCCCCAATCTATCAATTATGCGGCTGCTTGTAAGTAAATAATCAGCCAGCCATAAGTCGGGTCCGACTCATTTTAGACCGCCGCTTTGGCTGTTATGTGTAACTAATAATAAGCACAATAAACAGCCTTGTCTAGTTGAAAATTTGAGTCGTTTTGAGTTATCCACCGTCTAAAAATGCATATTTTACTAGCGTTTTATAAGCTGTGGATAACTTATCCACCGTTTTCCACAAAATGAAAATAGTGGATAACTTGTTGATAAAATTGTCAACCGGGGGAAAGATGTTGGCATGTGGAAAAGCCTTCGGCCCGTCAACACGGCCCGGTGGATAAAAAGGGAGCGGTGTGACAACAAATTATGGAGTTTTCCACCAGTTTTAACACCGGTGGAAAACCGGGTAATCCACCGGTTGATAAACGGTGGGAAAGCAAAGGACGTTTTGCAAAAGGGAGCAGATAATATATAATACAGACACAGAGGGAAATCATGCTGAAAAACAGAAACTTCCGGCTTTTATGTCTGATTCTGGTTGTAGCGGCTCTGATGGCCGATATGACTGTTTCAGTGCGGGCCGAAGCTACTGTTTATGACACTCCCAAGCAGGGCATTGTAATTTATGCTGACACCCGGGTCCGCACCGGCCCCTCCACCAGCAAAGCCCAGCTGACCATTGACGGGGTGCTGCAGTATTACACCTATTACCAGCAGCTGACGGTGCTGGGCGAAGACCATGATGCCTCCGGCGATCTGTGGTATCAGGTTAAAGTCACTTTGCAGGGCAAGGAATACACTACCTGGATATACGGTGAATACCTGGAAATAATCAATAATGAAATAGACGAAAGCTATAAGACCGAATTGCTGGCTCAGGGCTTTCCGGAAGATTACTGCACCTATCTGCTGCAGCTGCATGCGCTGCATCCCAATTGGAAGTTTGTCGCGTACAGCACCGGGCTGGAATGGGATACCGTCATTGCCAAGGAAAGTGTGCTGGGCAAGAATCTGATTGACGGATCCAACACAGCCTACCGGTCGACAGCCGAAGGGGCCTTTAATAAGACAACACAGAAATATATCGCTCTGGACGGCTCTAGCTGGTATGCGGCCAACAGCCAGACCATTGCCTACTATATCGATCCGCGTAATTTTCTGAACACCATCAACATCTTCATGTTTTTGAAGCTGTCATACAGTGCCGACATTACCGAAGAGGTTGTTCAGCCGCTATTGTCCGGAACTTTTATGGCTGGCAAGGATCCGGTCGATGATAAAACATATGCCAGTCTGTTTACGGCCGCGGCCAAAAACGCCAATGTCAATGCGGTTTATCTGGCGGCGCTGGCACTGCAGGAGCAGGGGACGACCGGATCAAAGGCCATCACCGGGGCCGCTTTCACCTATAACAATGTGACCTATTCCGGTCTGTATAATTTCTTTAATATCGGGGCTACCTCGGGAACGGACAACTGGAAAAAAGGTCTGGTCTACGCTAACGGCGGTGCAACCGACGACGGCTCAATCGGCAGTGCCACTACCAACGGCCGGCCCTGGACCAGTCCGGCAAAATCGATCAACGGCGGCGCGCTGTTTGTCTCAGATAGCTATATCAATGCCGGCCAGGATACCATGTATCTTCAGAAGTTCAATGTGACTTTAAAGAGTACTTATTCCCATCAGTACATGACCAATGTCCGGGCGGCCTATTCCCAGAGCAAATCAATCTATGCCACTTTCAGTGAAACCAATCTGCTGGACGGCAGTCTGACCTTTGTCATTCCGGTATTTAAGAACATGCCGACGGCCACGTCGCTTCCGACAACGACGACCCTGCCGCCGGCGGATAAAGAAGAAACGGAGATTACCTATACCGGTGATTTCATCAAAGATCTCAATCTGGAAATAACCAACGGCTATATCCATGGCTTTGCCCTGGGGACAACCATTAAAGAAGTTAAAGATACCTTTGGCAAACTGACAACCGATAAAGTCACTGTCACAATGACAGCCACTGACGGCTCGGCCTTAGCAGACAGTGCGTTGCTGGCAACCGGTCAGATCATGCAGGTTGTGGATGAATCCGGAACCAGCACCTATACCTATGTGATGTACGGGGATGTCAACGGCGACGGCAAGATTGGTCTTATTGACAACTTAATGGTGAAAAAGCATATCCTTGAAACTGATATGCTGTCAGCAGCTTATGCCGAAGCAGCCATGATAAATGGTGAGACAACAATATCGCTAAGAAGCAACCTATACATCAAGAAATACATACTGGGCAGTGGAGACATCGACCAATGAAAAAACAAATCATCAAGTTAGTAACCGCCATTATGCTGGCGGTATCTGTATTGGCAGGAAATATCAGTAATATCCAGGCGGCCAGCGGTTCTGTTACGGTCAGCGCTTCTTCTTCTGTCACAGTCGGTAAAACACTGACCGTTACCGTCAAGTACAGCTGCAGTTCCGGAGTAGGCGGGGCGATAAGTTACATTGAATATAACAGCAATTATTTTAAGTTGAGTTCTTATCCCAACAATCCCCCGTTTAACAAAAATAACGGAAAACTATTAGCTGAAGGTTCAACCAGTTCCCCTAATACAGCTTCCTACACATTTAAATTTGTTGCATTAAAAACGGGGTCTTCCACCATAACGATAACAACAAACGATTTTATTGATGGGGATTCTGGCAGTGTTTCAGGCTATAAAACAACAGTGAGCAAAACCATCACTATCAACGCCAAGACGACATCAACCACAACCGTTACCCAGTCTTCGGACTCGTCACTTTCATCTTTGACGGTGAGCGGGTATGATCTGGCTTTTGCGACAGACACCAAGGATTATAAATTGTACGTGGCCCATGATGTCAGCAGTCTTGATATCAAGGCGACCGCTTCTTCCAGCAAGGCCACTGTGGCAAGCATTGATTCAAGTCTGAAGGAAGGGTGGAATGAAGTAAAGGTTGTCTGCACGGCCGAGGACAAGAGCAGTTCAACCTATATTCTTAACGTATATGTTGACTCGCTGCCAACCATCTGGTACCAGTATAAAGATACTAAGTTAGGCGTAGTGGCCAACACGGATCAGGTTGTTATTCCGGATGGCTTTGAGGCCAAGGAGCTGACCGTCGGAGACAATACACTGACGGTGTATGAACGCAGCAGCATCACCCTTTTATATGTCGAAGACGAACAGTACAATAAGCAGTTCTACTGTTATGATGCGGCTTCAGACACGCTGCAGCAGGCCTATCAGCCCCTGGCATTTAACGACAAGATATATGTAGCCCTTGATGTTGTCTATGACAGTTTTGCCGAGCAGCTGGACAGCGAGACATTCAGCGCGCAGACCGTAACGATAGGTGATGTTGAACTGGCCGGTTGGAAGTATAACGATGCAGCGATGGGTGAATTCAATATCGTCTATCTGCAGGATGAATCCGGCAAGACGGGCTTGTATCAGTATGATGTCGTTGAGAAGACCCTGCAGCGGTATAGACAGCCGGCCCACCAGGCCTTCAGCGATTTGGAAATTGCCCTGATGGCGGCTTCTATCGCGGGGTTTATGGCAATTATTCTGGCTACTATTTTACTGGTTAAAAACCAGCGCCGGAAACGCTTTTCATAGTCAATTCAGGGTCTGTTCATTATATTTTCACACAATCTGATTAGTATGTAGGCAATCAGATAGGAGGTTATTTTGATGGAAGAAAACAACGAAGAAAAAAAAGTAACTGAAAACACCGACACCGGCGCTGAAAATAACAGCAGTCAGAACACGGATGAGCAGATTATTGCGCAGCAGCAAAGCCGGGTTGAGCAGGTTCTCAGCGATCAGCAGGACAGTCAGCAGACTTACCAGCAGCAGGCGGCTTCAGCCCAGCCGCAGCCGGAAGCAGCCGCTGCACCTGTTAAAAAGGCTAAAGTCAAAAAGCCACTGCCCAAGTATCTGGTACCGTGTCTGGGCCTGGTGCTGACAATCATCATTTCATTCTGCTGCGGTTATTTTGGTGCCTCTCTGGCCAACAAGAACAACTCCGGCAGCAACAGTGTTGTTGTCTACCAGAATACCGACACCCCGGTCAATGTGACTTCAACAAGTGACTCCACCGATGTTTCGGCGGTAGTCAGCGCTGTGGCCGATTCGGTTGTCGAAGTTTATACCGAAAACACCACCTACAGTTCATATTACGGCAATTACGTCACCGAAGGCGCCGGCAGCGGAGTCATCTATACTACTGACGGCTACATCATCACTAATAACCATGTAATTGAAGATGCCACCTCAATCAAGGTGACGCTGCATAACGGCGACAGCTATGATGCGACATTGGTTGCGACGGATGCCACGGCGGATATTGCGGTTATCAAAATAGAAGCCACCGGTCTGAAGCCGGTTGTGCTGGGCGACTCGGATGATCTGGCTGTCGGCCAGGTCGCTATCGCCATCGGCAACCCCCTGGGTACCCTGGGCGGAACTGTTTCAACCGGTATCGTTTCAGCATTGAGCCGGGAAGTAACCATTGACGGTCAGACCATGACCCTGCTGCAGACGACGGCAGCGATCAACCCGGGCAATTCCGGCGGCGGCCTGTTTAACGCAGCCGGCCAGCTGATTGGCATTGTCAATGCCAAGAGTTCAGCTACAGAAGTTGAAGGCATCGGCTTTGCGATTCCGGTTAACGTTGTCAAGACGGTCGCCGAGCAGCTGATCAGTCAGGGCTATGTCTCCGGCCGGCCGATTATCGGCATCACCGGGGTCAGCATCGAAAATATCCAGACGGCTTGGAAATACAATGTCAGCAACTACGGTGTCTATGTCACCGCCGTTACCGGCACCAATGCGGCTGAGGCCGGTCTGCAGGCCGGAGATCTGATTACCGGAATGGATGATGCCACCATTGCTTCCTACAGCGATTTAACCGCTGCCTTAAGCACCCATTCAGCCGGTGATGAAGTTACGATCAAGGTTCTGCGCAACAAAGAAACAATCACCATTACCATGGTGCTGGAGGAGAAGACCGGATCTACCGCAAACAACGGATAGTATAATTTACTTATATAAAAGCTAAACCGGCCGCTGGCCGGTTTTCTTTCGGCTTGACTTAAAGTACACTATAAGTAATAAGATGCCTGAAAGAGACGAGGTAAATAATATGCAATATCGGATGCTTGGCCATACCGGCCTGAAAGTCAGTGAGATTGCTTTAGGTTGTGAAGGCTTCAACAAGATGGATCACCAGCAGGCGATGGCGGTTCTGCACCGGGCAATCAAAGCCGGGATCAACTTTATTGACATGTATACGCCTAATCCCCAGGCCCGGGGCTATATCGGGGAAATCCTGCAACAAGACCGCAGCGCCCTGGTTGTGCAGTCGCATTTATGTTCCGTCTGGAAAAACGGGCAGTATGAATGTGTCAGGAACATTGATGAAGTGACCGCCGGCTTTGAAGAAATGCTGAAGCAGCTGCGGACCGATTTTATTGATGTCGGAATGATTCACTATGTGGACTCTTTAAAGGTGTGGCAGCAGGTCAGCCAGGGTCCGGTTATGCAATATGCCTTAGAGCAGCAGAAAGCCGGCCGGATTAAAGCCATCGGCATCAGCAGCCACAATCCCCAGGTTGCCCAGGCGGCGGTGGACAGCGGTCTGATTCAGACCCTGATGTTCAGTATCAATCCCTGTTATGACATGCAGCCGGCCAGTGAGGACTGCGAAGATCTGTGGGCTGATGCCGCCTATGAAAAGCCGCTGCTTAACTTTGATCCGCAGCGGGTGGCCTTATATGAATCGTGTGAAGCCAAAGGAATCGGCATCAGTGTCATGAAAGCTTTTGGCGGCGGCGATCTGCTGGATGCCGAATTATCTCCCGCCGGAGCGGCTTTAACACCGGTGCAGTGTCTGCATTATGCTTTGACCAGACCGGCGGTAGCGGCCGTGATGAGCGGAATCCATGATGAAAAAGAATTAGATGATGCCCTGGCTTATGAAACGGCTGATGACGAAGCCAAGGATTATGCGGCCGCTTTGGCCGGATTCCCCCGGATCAGCTGGCAGGGCCACTGCATGTACTGCGGTCACTGCGCACCCTGTCCGGTGGGCATTGATGTGGCTTCCGTTACCAAGTTTTTGAATCTGGCCCAGGCGGCCGGCCAGGTCAGTGAAACGATCGGCCAGCATTATGCGGTTTTGGAGCACCATGCTTCAGAATGCATTGGCTGCCAGAGCTGTGCCGGCCGCTGTCCGTTTAAAGTAGATGCTCCGGCCAATATGGCTAAGGCGGCGGAGATATTCAAATTTTAGACGCTTAAGTTTACCGCAGTAAAAAGACGCCATTGAAACCAAACGAAAACGTACAGTAATTATAGGTGGATAAAAAGCAAAATCACACATATAAAGCGAAAATGTGCATAAAATATTCAAAAATTGCGATTATAAATAGACATATATAACTATAAATGATAATATTTGTACGTAGGTCGGAGGGCAATAATATGCTACTTCAATTTAATGTTAAAAACTTTATGTCGATAAAAAACGAGATTGTTTTTACGGCCTTTGCTAATGCCGATAATACGCACGAAGAAAATCTTATACCATGTGGAAAAGACCGCATATTACCATCTTTGGCTTTTTACGGCGCCAATGCAGCGGGAAAAACCAACATTTTTAAATCTCTTACACAGGCAATAATGTTAGTGCGAACTTCAAATAATAATCAAATAAATACTCATACCGGTTTTGAGCCTTTCTTGTTTGATAAAGTATCAGGAAAAGCAAAGACATCAATGGATTTCATTTTTTATCGGCATGGCCAAAAATATAAATATGGTTTTTCTGCGGATGCCAACTATATATATGATGAATATTTATTTGAGTATAAATCTGCTCGACCCACGTTGATTTTTGAACGGACAAAAATTAATGAGTATCGATTTACTGCCGCCTATAAAAACTTAGAAGTCTACACAAAAAAGAATTCAGGGAACAAACTCTTTTTAAGTACAGCTACAGCTTGGAATTGCGAGGCGACAAAAGAAGCCTATTTATGGTTTGCTGAAGATATAGATACGTATGATCAGCATGTAAAGGACGGGAATTTCCTTTTTAGTTACTTGGATAAGAATAAAGATAATAACAGGTCCAAAGCGTTTTTATTGTCAATGCTGAAACATGCTGATATCAATATTCAAAACTATGAATTGGATTCAAAAACAATAGAAAATCAAGGAACTATTTTTCCAGGTCTCTGTCTAGATAAATCTATTGTGGGAGCAATCAAGCAGTACCAACTCACAACCACTCATCAGATTGTACAGGAAGATGGAACAATTAATTTATACAAAATGAGTTTTGATCATGAATCGTCTGGAACTTCGGCGCTGTTCACTTACGGGCCTGTAATTATGGAGGCGTTAGACAAAGGAAAAACAATAGTTATTGATGAACTTGCCAGCAGTCTGCATCCTGCTATTACCCGATATCTGATAGAATTGTTTGCTGATAAAGAAATTAACAAAAAAGGTGCTCAGTTGTTTTTTAATTCTCAGGATGTAACTCTTTTGGATTTGGATATTTTCAGAAGAGATCAGATTTATTTTGTGGAAAAAGAGTATAAAACAGGAATAACAGATTTGTATTCTCTTGCTGATTTTTCCCCAAGAAAGACAGAGAATATTCAGAAAGGGTATCTGCAGGGAAGATATGGTGCTATCCCTTTCATTAATGGAGGAATTGAATGGTAAAGAGAATCGCAGAGATTAAGAAGAATACGATAACCAGGAAGAGAAAGAGAATTATTCTTATTGGCACCGAAGGGCGAAACAAAACGGAACAATTGTATTTTCGTGAATTAGAAAGAGCACAAAACAAATATCATATAATTTTTTCTTCAGGAAACGAAACTGATCCCGTCGGCATTGTAAGAAAAACAATTAATAATAAAAAAAAACAGGACTTAATGAAAGGAGACCTTGCTTTCTGTGTTTTTGATTTAGATGCAGACAGTACCAAAGAGAGTTGTTTTAAATGTGCCAAGACCATGGCAGAGACAGCAAAAATCACGATTATTTCATCTAATCCATGTTTTGAAATATGGTATTTGGAGCATTTCGGTTATTCAAATAGGCCTTATTCAAATAGTCGCAAAGTAATAGAAGAATTACAAAAACATGTCCCCCAATATATGAAAAGCAGATGTGATTTTGAAAGATACTATCCATTAACGCATAACGCTGTCATCAATTGTCAAAAACTTGATAAACATCATTTGAATTATGGTTACCTAGCAACTGTTGAGTTTAGTAATCCAAGGACAGATGTGTATAAAATAGTCCAAATCCTGTTAGAAAATATTGAAAATAGTTTTGATAAAAATAATTCAGTAATTGGTTGATAAAGGCAGTTAAATGTAAGCCCCCTATACGGCATTGTGTTATCATTTATGCATTATATGGAGGCGTAATGATGATTCTGTACCTTATTAGACACGGGCGTACGTATGGCAAGAATGAATTCCTGATGTGCGGCAGCACTGACATTGAACTGTGCCAGGGCGGAATTGATGAACTGAAGGCGCTGAAGGAAAAGGGCGGGTATCCCTGTATTGATGGTCTGCATGTTTACACCAGCGGAATGAAAAGAGCCGAGCAGACTTTAGAAGTGCTGTACGGCGATGTTAAGCATGATATTCTGCCTGATTTCAGGGAGATGGATTTTGGTTGCTTTGAGATGCGCCGGCGGGACGATCCGGAAATGCTGGCATGGCTGAAGCAGAACGGATCCGGCATTACTGTGCCGTTTCCGGATGGCGAATCCATTACCGGAGCCCTGACCCGCGGCCATCAGGCCTGTGCCAAGCTGGTGGCTCTGGATCAGGATGCCTTAGTGGTTGGCCACGGGGCCCTTATTGGCAAACTGGCCGAGACGATGTTTCCCGGTTCGTTTAAGCATTTCAGCGGGGCTGTGGCAATCCCACGCTATGGCTATGGCTGCCGGATGACCTTTATCAACGGCCAGCCGGATACAATTACCCCGCTGCCGGATGATGTGGATTATATGGAGCAGCCGTCATGATACTGTATTTTATTCGTCATGGTCTGACGACAGCGATGCCGCAGCATCTCAACTGCGGCTGGACCGATGTTCATCTGAGCCAGCCGGGGATTGACCGGCTTAAGCAGATGAAAGCCGCCGGCGGCTATCCGGATATAACCGGACTGAAGGTCTATGTCAGCGGCTTAGTCAGAACAATTGAAACCCTGCAGGCTTTATACGGCGACATTGAATATGAGGTGATGCCCCAGTTCAAGGAGATCAACTTCGGCGATTATGAGAATAAGGTGCTGCCGGTATTTAAAGATCTGGATAATCCTTTCACGGATATGAAGGTTCCGTTTCCCAACGGCGAGTCATGGCAGCAGGTCACAGACCGCGGCTGTGAGGGGATAAGAATACTGCTTCAGCGCCATCAGGATTGTCTGCTGGTTGGCCATGGCGGTCAGTCCTCAATGTTGCTGGGCCGAATGTGGCCGCAGGCTGTGACATCTGCGGATGGCCGCCCGCAGGTAATCAAATGCGGCTGCGGTGTCAAGATGGTCTGGAATAACGACAGAATCGTCGCGGTTGAAGGACTGCCGGCCGGGTGTGAGTATACGGAGGATTTGAAATGAAACACCTTTATCTGATACGCCACGGCCAGACTGATGCGCTGCCGCTGAATACTTACTGCGGCTTCAGTGATGTTGATGTCAATGCCAAAGGCCTTGACCAGCTGCGGCAGCTGAAACAGCAGGGCGGTTATCCGGATCCGGCCGGCTGCCGGGTCTATGCCTCGGGACTGAAGCGGACCATCCAAACCCTGAAAGTAATCTACGGCGATATTGACTATGATCTGCTGCCGGCTTTCAAGGAAATCAACTTCGGCCAGCTGGAAATGGTGAAGGAAGATGACGTCATCAATACACCGGCCTACCGCCACTGGTGGGGCGGCGATCATCCGGAGATTCCTTTTCCTGACGGCGAGTCCTGGACCCAGGCCAGCGCCCGGGTATACAGCGGTCTGGTTCAGCTGCAAAAAGAGGAGCCGGACGCCATTGTCTTTACCCACGGTGGCATCGGTGCCGCGCTGATGGACCAGCTGTTCCCTCTGGAAAAGAGAGGCATCAACGGCTGGAGCATTGACTGCGGCCGCGGCTTTGCGATTACTTTTGAGAATAATGTTCCGGTCAGCTACTGCCGGCTGCCCATAAGTGAAGATGATAAATGGCAGGATGCCCACTATGCCTTTGTCCAGAACCGGACCTGTGAATTCTTTCCGTGCCATCCGATGGATAAGGAACTGTTCAACTGCCTGTTCTGCTACTGCCCGCTGTACTGTCTGGGCGATCAATGCGGCGGCAGTTTCACATACACTGAACAGGGGATAAAAGACTGCAGTGAATGTGAGTTCCCACACCAGAAAAACAACTATATGGAAATAATACGACGGCTGTCGGCGGTTACCGCCATGGCTAAGAAAAAATGAAGAACGGCCGGAGTGATGTGTTAAACCACTCCGGCCGTTTTCTATATTGTTTTTTCTTCAGATAAAGCCGAACAACAGTTTAGCTGCTTTGCTTGGCCGAAAACTTCAGGGCACCGGTTTCCGCTATGGTCTTGAAGGTGTCGGCATTGTAGATTTCAAACTTCACTTCGATATCATCAATGCTGGTGATATCGTTTTCTTCCAGTGAGCTTGAGAAGATGGTAATGTCATCGATAGTATATTTACCGGCATAAACCGTGGCTGAAAACAGGGCATCTACCATAAAGCCGTTTACCGACATATCATCGCAGGTTACCGTGATGTTCTGGCTGGTTTTGTTTTCAATGAATAGCAGTACCGCCGAGCCCCAGAAGGTATTTTCGTCAACATACTTGCCGACGATGCGGATGCCGTTTTTGTTATAAAGCTCCGCACCGGCGTCATTGACGGTGGTGTCCATGGCATCATACTGCGAAGTCTTTATTGTGACACAGTCGGCCTTATAAACGGTCTCATAACTTGAACTGTCAAAGACATAGAAATAGATTTCAATCTGGCCGATATTGGTGATGCCGGCGGCCTGCAGTTCGGAAGAGGACAGATACAAGGTGTCGTTAGCCTTTTTGCCGGCCGCTACATCGCAGGAAAACAGATCCGTAATCATGCAGTTGTTGACAATAACGGCTGATGTTGAAACCGCATAATCTTTGGCCGAGTCGTTTTCAATCAGCAGTTTAACTCCGACACCCCAGATGCTGTCGGTGTCGATAGATTTAGCCGTTACTCTGATGCCGTCATGCTCAAAGCAGACCTGTTCACTGATGGATGCCGGGCTGTCTTCGGAAGAACTGTTTTGATCACTATCACCGGAAACCGGCTTCTGGCTGCTGTCATCCGAACCGGATGAACAGCCGGCGGCAGCAAGCAGAAGCAGAACAGTCAGCATGAGTACAAATATTTTTTTCATTGGAGCCTCCTACTGCCGGCTTTCGGCCGGCTGATCCGGGGTCGTCTTTTTCCGCTTAGTCATAATTCCACCGACGATAAAGACCGCTGCGAAAATAAAGCAGAGAATAGCCCAGATCATTAGATCAGTATAGGAACCATAATTGCTGATGCCGATAAGACCGGCTAAAACATAGAAGCCGCCGGCCACAAAGCCGCCGGCGTTGCCCTGCCGGCTGGCGATTGCCACAATGCCGGCAATCAACATGCAGACGGACACAAACAGTCCGGAGACCCCGCTGGTTTCACCGTTGTCGGCAATAGCGTTGCCCAGGCCGGCAGCTAATGACTGAAAGGCGATGAAAGCAGCTAAAACAATGCTGATGATTCCGATGATTAACTTTGTTGTCTTCATAAGCGTATGATTTCCCCTTTGGTCAGTTTAACTGACATTAAAAAAATTCTACCGAGATTGGCGCAGGTTTGTTATGCTGCCGGCATAACAGCGTCATTTGATTGCTGGTAGAATTTAAAGGTCAGTTAATTGATCCAAAGATGAGCAGGCCGATTAAAATGGAACCGATTCCAAGCAGGGTGTAACTGATGCGCTGGCTTTTTATAGAAGACCCGGCCGAAAAGGGCAGCCGGTCCCAGATCTTTAAGAAGTTGTTAAAGCAGAAATAAGGGATCAGCACGCTGAACAGCCAACTGACTGCAGTCAGCAGGTAAGCATTGTTTTTGACCGTGGCAAACGTGGCTATAGTCAGGATTAAAACAGCGATATAGCCGACGATGGAAAGGATAATGACCACCGGATACGGACTGCGCAGTCCCGGTATCTGACTGATGACATTGTCCAAGGGCCGGCCGCTGGCAATATTGCTGAGCACGGTTACAGCCTGGCGCAGATCAGCAACATTCTTGTAGCGCTTCTTTGAATCAACAGCTACACACCGGCTAACAATCCGGCCATAGGGCTTTTCAGCTTTGGCCTGGTTGGGCATCTGACCGGTCAGCATGACATTGAGCAGCACCCCGACAGCGTAGATATCGGTGCGCCAGTCGCTCTGGGAAAAGCCGAACTGTTCCGGAGCGGCATAGCCCGGAGTTCCCAGAATGACGGTATCACTGGCTTTGTTCTGACTGAAGGAGCGCGCAATGCCGAAATCAATGATGACGGCGCTGTTCTGGGCGGTTACAATGATATTGTTGGGATTGATATCACGGTGGACATAGCCGGCCTTGTGCATGGAAGCCAGGCCATCGCAGACATCAACGACTATCGATACGGCCTGATCGGCTGGCATAATATGATGGCTGCGCAGCCGGTCTGCCAGGGTATCACCGGAAATATACTCCCTTATTACTTCGAGATGGTCCGGCTTGACAGAGATGCCGATGATCTTAGCCAGATGGGGATTGTCAATAGCGGCCAGATCCTGGTAAACGTCCAGGCTGGATAAAGGGGCGCATTTAACAATATAGAGTTTATGGGCAGGTTCATAAATAGCGAGTCTGGTCTGTTCATTGAAGCAACAGAGGAACTTCAGATTTTCGCCGATAAACGAATTTGACAGGCTTGAGGTCATTAGAAGAATTCTCCCTACCAAGATGGTAGCACTATCGCAGAGGAAAGAGTATGAAAAAAACAACCCGGCAGTTAATTGAAATGATGAACAGCAGCAATGATTACAACGATTATCTGCAGGCGAATAAGAACGAGATCACGCCTTCTTTCATGCGGGTTGACCGGGCTTTGGCGGTGCTGCTGCAGGAAAAAGGACTGAAAAAGGCGGAGGTCATTGCCAAATCCGGCATCGAGGTTCATTATGCCTATCAAATCTTTTCCGGCGTAAAAACCCCGACCCGCGATAAAGTGGTAATGCTGGCCTTTGGCTTGGGGCTGAGTGCTCCGGAATGCCAGCAGCTGCTGAAAATCACCGGCTATCCGCAGCTTTATGGCAAAAATGAGCGGGACAACGCCATTCTGTTCGGTCTTACCAAACAGGTATCGGTCATTGACATGAATGACATGTTATATGACTTAAATCTGGATATTCTGCTCTGACAAAACCATAAATAAAAGACCTGCCGCTGTAAATTCAGAGACAGGTCTTTTGACTATACAAACAATTTGAAGATGCCAACGGCCCCGTAGCAGGCCAGAGTCATGATGATGCCGGCCAGCAGGATTCCCAGCAGGATGGAGGGCAAAGCCCTTTTAAACCTGATGTTTAAAATAGTGGAAATCAGTGAGCCGCTCCAGGCGCCAGTTCCGGGAATAGGAATGCCGACAAACAGCGTCAGGGCAAAGAAACTATAGCGGTCAATCTGGGCGGCCTTGGTCGCCAGCTTGGCTTCATAGCGGGTAAAGAAGGGCCCCAGCAGTTTGGTGGTCTGCAGCCATTTCAGCAGCCGGGGGCCGAAAACCAGGATAAAGGGCACCGGGATAGCGTTGGCAATCATGCAGATGGGCAGAACATGGGTCCAGGGCATGCCGGCCGCGGCCCCGTAAATAATCGCGCCTCTTTCCTCGATGAGAGGAATCATGGATATGACAAACAGGGCAAAGTCATTGCCCAGACCGGCAAAGAAATTGAAGATAGCGTCCATGCTTATTTGATGATGCTCTCGTTCCAGTACTCGGAGGGCTTCAGGCCCAGCAGTTTGGCAACGGTAGCGGCAACATTGGACAGGCCGAAATCACCCGTCTTGAATGCAGCAGTGCTGTTATAGATGATAAACGGAACCTTGTTAAGGGTATGGGAAGTCTTGGGCACCGGAACGGCATCCGGCTTTTTGGCCGGCTGGTACATTTCATCAGCGTTGCCATGGTCAGCGGTCACAATCAGAACCGCACCGGCGGCATCGCAGGCTTTGATGATGCGCGCCAGGCACAGATCAACCGCTTCAACGCCGATAATGGTGGCATTGTAATCACCGGTATGGCCGACCATGTCCCCGTTCGGGAAGTTGGTTCTCAAAAAAGAATAATTTTTGGAAGTAATGGCTTCACACAGC
>CAYTET010000002.1:37628-49863 GCA_964436975.1 uncultured Erysipelotrichaceae bacterium | reverse complement strand
GTTTTGGTGATTTCTCACTGCAAGATTTGGCTATTTCTATAATGCACTTAACACTCAGCATTGGTGAACTCATAGAAGCCAACTTTGTCGGCATCACTCAGGGTAAATTTGAAAACAGCAACAATCTCATATTCATCCCGCTCATTAACGGTATCAAATTCTATAGTCTTATGAGTTTCCCAGAACTCTTCTTTCTCAAACTTGGTGAGATCGGCAAACATGGCTCCGCTTTGCATATTGTGGCCATAGATCAATACGTTATCACTGCGCGGATCCAGAGTGCTGCCCAGACCGATAAAAGGCAAACCATTATGGGAATACTTCTTCTCAAAGTTTTTGTGAATGTAATAGGTGTAGTTGCTGGGAGTAAACATGACGGGGAAGTTTATCTTGGTATCGTCAATCGTAATCCAGCCCCCAAAATCAGAGTTCTGGGCATACAGTTCAGCATAGCGGGCTAAAACAGCGGCATCCTGGGCCGCCTTTTCCGCATCCGGATCAGTAACAGGCTGCGGATCAGCCGGCTGGACATCAGTAACCTGATCCACCAGCTTATCAATATCGCTCTGTTCATTTTTCGCTATTATCAGCGATCTGACGATCATGCCGCCGGAAAAAATAAACAAAGCGGCAAAAAAGCATAATAATATATAGGTGCCCCAGTTGCGCTTTCTCATGTTGCTGTCCCTCCTGAATACAATTATCTATTCCATCTGCTTCTCTTTTTTAGGCTAACTGCTTTTTTGTCATTCCCTTATCATGGTGATGCTCTCTGCACAGGTCCTGAACGTATCAAACCACACGGCATCGCCAACCTGTGTATAAACAACATTGTATAGTTTGTTAGCATAGATATAACATGTGATTTGTTCAACCTTAATTCCTTGAATTTCACAGGTAAGGGTTGCAATTATCGCCTTTTCGCTGTCTATATCCAAGCGTTCAAAAGAATCAACGTTCACATCTGCGGAAATACCGTAGGTACTTTCATACTGCTTTTCGGTGGATGTCTTGAGCAGTTCAGAGGTAAGTAAACCGAACTCCGTTTTGCCAGCGGCCGACTGATCTTCACTCACTTCCATCATGACAACGACAGAAGCATCGCTGGGATAATCCGGTGCCGTCCACAGAGCCATTTCACTTTCCGTCGACTTGTTAAAGCCCTCCGGAACTTCGACGTTAATCCCCGTAACTGCCTTTTCCTTCTTACCGCACCCCGCCAAAACAAGGCCGAGCGCAACCAGAACAATCAGCTTCACTGCAGTCTTTTTTACTGCGCTCATTCTTTTAGCGTCTTGGATCATTTTGCCCTTTCTGATCTCTGAGCCCTCGCTCAATACCGGCAGGACCTGTATTAAGCTAAACAGAGGGAAAGGTAATCTTGCCCTTCCCTCTATATTGGATCATTTACTTCTTAATTGAAAACCGGCAGCCTTTTCTTTTTGTTTCAATAACTATCCAGGCCATGCCGATGACAGCTGCCGCCATCGCAACGGTATATATCCCGATATTGGTGCTGTCGCCGGTATTAGGATGAGTAGCTTTATAAGTCACGGTTGTTGAAACAACCGTCTCGGCATCGCTGCCCAGTTTTCCTAATGTCGGATCCTTCAGATTATCAGGATCATCCTGAACACCTGTCATGTTGATAGTAAAGTTAAGAGTGTTAGCGGCATTGTGATAATTTAATGTTCCGCTAAACGTTGCCACTGCCCTGGAATAGCCGGGAGTGACGATATCTGAATTTACAACAGCAGTATAATTGCTGTTGCCGGAAATGCCTTTATTCAGAATAGCTGCGCATTCCGTGCCGGTTAGGGCCGTTGCAGCCTGATTGTACTCGTCTTTAACTTTGACATTGAAGGTAATCTTATTGGTCGCAGAATCATATGTCGGAGCTGCTGTCAGTTCAAACAGCTCAATTGCTCCGCCGGCAAAATAATCGTTGATGTCAGCGCTGGTTCCAAATCCGGCAGCTGGCGTAATACCCTTGCTGCCCGTCAGCGTGATTGTGAAACTGCCGGTAATGTAGCCGATTGAATTGCCAAAATTAGCTGCTATGGCTGCAATCTCGCTCATATCAATAGTTGATGAATACTTGACGGTTCCGCCAACCTTAGCATCTCTGGGGCCATTAATATAAGTTGTTCCATCCCCATTGTCCACTAAAAGATCCATCGGGATATCCTTGTCAATCTCAGTTCCGCTGCCACCGGTGGGATTGGTAGGCGCTTTTAGTACAATGCGCAGATAAACAAATGTATTATAGGTAGCCCCGGTAGGAGCATATTCAGAATTTACAACGAACTGATTAAGAGTTGTATCATCCGGGAAAGCATCGGCCGGCGTACCCTGGGCAGAATTGGTCAGCAGGCTGTTAGCGGTATCAACTGTATAAGCCGCATATTTGCTATTGGTAATATAGTCATACCCTAAAATAGTCGCAATATCGGTGGCTGACAGCGATGCTGTGTCGCCATAATCGACTTGGGCATATCCGGCATAATTGATAAACGGATAATAGGTGCCAGAGAAAGCCGGGAACTGGTTGTTGTCATTAGTGATATACACGCCGACTCTGACCTGAACTTTTATTTTTTCATGGACAAACTGTACATCATTGATAGCCAAACTCGTTCCCGTGACAGTAGCCTTGCCATCAGCAGCAATCACCAGCTTGTAAGTGCCGCTGGTCGGAGCGGCCGGGGTCAGAACAACAGCGGCATTGCTGCCGGCTTTAATGGTTGCACTTTTAACTTTATAGCCCGTCTTAGGAGTATCTACCACCCGGAACGAAAAACTTTCTGCCGGCAGAGTAGTTACTCCGCGCAGCACATTATTCATGACGCGGTAATCACCGGTATCAACTGATGAATCGTTGTCGATATCGCCTGACTCAAGGGCCAGGGCATCTGTAATAACGACAGTGCTCAAGTCGTGGTTGACCGCCGCAACAACATCGGCTCCGTCAAGATCCTTGTCTCTGTCGGTGTCACCTTTCAGCATCCACTCGGTAACAGCTCCATTGGCATCCGAGCCATAAGATAGGGCAATGGCTGCCGGATAAAGTTCATGCACAAACTGAACGGTAACGGTTGCTGAAACGGGGCCCGTTACAGTGGCATCGTCATCAGCAGTGCCTATTACTAATTTATATGATCCGCTGGTCGGAGCGGCCGGGGTCAAAACAACAGCAGCGTTATTGCCGGCCGTAATAGTTACGCTTTTGACCTTATATCCGGCGGCAGGCTCATCAACTGCCCGGAAGGTCAGGCTGGCGTCAAACGTGCCTGCTTCAAGAAGCGAGCGCAGAATACTTGTATCGTCCGCATTGATAATACCGTTGCCATTGATATCGGCGTTTTCAAAGGCTACCGACCCGGCGGCTGGTGTCGCAGCTTCCCCAGCGACTATTGCCCTAATTTGTGTTAGGTCAGCAGTGTCTATTTTACCGTCGCCGTTGACATCGCCTTTGATCATTGTTTCAATAATCTTTCCATTGGCATCACTAGTTGCACTAAAAGCAACAGTCGTTCCTTCAGCCCTGATAACAGCGCTGAAATTAAAGACCATCACCAATAAAGTCAGCAATGCAATTGCCTTTTTGATTCTTTTCATTTTTCTTTCCTCTCCGTAGGATAATTCCCTTTTCTCATACAATTCCATGTCCCGACTTCTATAGCACCTAACAGTACAGCAGCGCATTTTCACTGTTCTTTTTTTCGCGCAGCTGCTTTATCTGATCGGCCCGGTTCATAAAGGCCTTAACCAGTTGGGGATCATACTGACTGCCTGCTCCCTGGGCAATGGCTTCTACAGCCTGTCTGTGTTTTTCTTCGCGTCGACCCTGCCGCTGGCAGGTCATGTGGTCATAGTCATTGGCAATCGCACAGATCTGGGCAAAAAGCGGTATATTTTTCCCAACCAGACCGAATGGATAGCCTTTACCATCCCATCTTTCATGATGGAAAACGCAGACTTTTTTCATCTCATTGAAATAGCGCTTTTCAGAAGCGTTAAGCTGACTGATATACTCATCGAATAACTGCTCAGCATATATCGTATGTTTCTTTACCTTTTCGCTGTCCTGGGGCTGCAGCTGGTATTTTCCTGACAGCAGTTCTTTCGGAACTGCAATCTTGCCAATGTCATGATAAGAGCCGGCATCTAGGGCAAACTGGATCAAGGCTTCATCGCTGCTTTCAAGCCCGGAACAGACCTGGCCGTCTTCAACCAGTTCAATGTATCCGGCGGCAATTATCTGCATAAAGATAGACACCCGCATTGAATGCCCTTTAACGTTATAAGGGAGCCTGTTATACAGGCCCGACAGATAATCGCTTGTTATCGGTGCAACCATGGGCAGTCATCCCGCTTTCGTGTTTTGATTTTAGCAAGGCTTTTTTTGCTTGTGCGGCTCCATGTTGAGAAGAGGCATTTTGATGTTGTGTATAAGAAAAAAGCCGCCGGACATTGGCGGTTTGACCTGCCTGCTTATTGTTTCTGCTTGCTGTTTTTCTAAGTTTGTCAGATAATTTTATACATCATTATTTCAAACCCCGATTTCGGCATAATGAATTAGGAAAAAGAATTCCTACAGGCTCAAAAACACAAAAACCACCTTAACCGGCGATTCTGAAGTTTCCGCTCTTATCAGATGAAATACCGTATAAATACAAGTCACTAGCACTGTCCTTTTAATCTCACTAATTACACTGCCTGGCTCAGGCATCGTCTGCCTGACTGTCTTCAGCAATTCGCAGAAGAAGAAATGGAGTTAACAACTGCTTACTGCCTAAAGTCAGCTTTATCAGAAGCCGCTTTTCCAGCCGCTTCATGTAAAAAGAGGATCTGCCAAGCAGTTAAGCTGTCACAGTAGCTGGCAGTTCAGTCTTACAATCCGACAACACAAAAGCGACCGGAAAATGAACGACCATGTCCGTCTGCCAGCCACTGGTTTATTCGCAAAAATGGCCGTGTTGTATTTTGCCATATTTTTGTTGTGTTTGATGATTTTAACTAGCTTTTATAACTTATTATTAACTATTGGCACCAATCGATATGGGAACAAACTGCCGGTTTTCCTTTTATTGTAAGATAAAATCAGTTAATCAGCCCTGCCTAATGACTGTTTTAACTGAATAGGATATCGATTGTTTGGTATAATTAGACTCTGTGCATCGTTATTGCCAGCGGATTGAATCTAAATTGTTTTTAAGAGATACCAGTCTGCCAGATGCTTTATCCCCAACAGCTGCTTATGCGACTTCCTGTAATTGCTGTGAATGTGAAATTAATAACTGCTTTATAAGCAGCAGAAGAGGTGTGTTATGGGCAACCATCGCAAAATCGTTTCCGTTCAAAACGAGAAGACTTGCAATACTCTTGAGGCCGCTAAAAAAAGAATCGGCCAACTGCTTTTGGGCGCGGAAAATCTAGGGCTGTGTGCTTATATCTGTCTTGAAACTGATAACGTGCCGGAAAACAGTGGCGTATTCTCCAAGTATGGCAGACAGATCGACAGTCTCATTGAAATCTTATTTGGGTCAGAAGCCGTTTTAAACCGGTGCAGTACCTCGGCCTTTATTTTTACTTGGGGTTTTTATTCGGCAGAAACATTCAGGCAAAGACTAAAACAGCTCTGCGATCTGCTGAATTCAACATATGAAGAAAAACAGATTGAAAAAAGAACCTCCTGCGCTGCCGGAATGGTGCTGTGGCATCATCATAATCCTGATATTAATTATGAAATCATCAGAGAAACGGCTTTAGCGGCGCTGAACCGCCAGCGGAAACGTTCCCTGCAGGGATACTTAATCATGGAAATTGATCCGGGCGGCGGCTTTTCAGAAAACTGTGGCAGTATTACCCCCTGTCAGCTGTTTGACGAACTGGGCATCGGATTCATTCTTTTCAGGGGTGATGGGGAAATGCGGTGTGAGTACCACAACAAAGCCACAGAACGCCTGCTGAAGGTCACCGACCCGCGCTGTGGAAAAACAGTGGCTGAAGCGTTTGGCTGCCTGCGCAGACGCGATCTGTTAACACTGCAGACCCTTATTTCAGAAGCCAATTCTTCGCAGATACCTGCTAATGTAACCTGCCGGACGGCTTATGGTAAATGGCTGACCATCAAAGTAATGCCAATTGACGCCGGCCAGAAAGTAAGATCACATCTGCTTCTTATTTCTATCGAAGAGACTTACGGCCATACGGATGAAATATACGAAAAAGAATTGCATGTAAAACAGCATCACCTTATCTCGGCCTCCAAAGCTCCGGCATCATTTGAGATTGATCTACCCACCCGTACAATGAGTTTTTCCCCGGCCCTGCTGCATCTATATGACTTTAAAAATGAAACCGTTGTTATTGCCAAGGGCAGCATAACCTGCAGCTGCATAAAAAAGTCTTCGCTACAAGCCGTTAATGAAATGTTCCGGGCTATTTTTGAAGGCCAGGGACAGGGCGAAACCAAGACCTGGCTGCGCTGCCGGCTTACCGGATCATTTATTCCGGTTAAAATTTCATGGAAGAACGTGCTGAATGACCACAGTGTTGCCGTCAAGGCCATCGGCGTAATCAGTCCCCTTCTGCAGGACAATGAATCGGATGGAGAGCAGGATCAGATTATTGCCCATCTTCAATCACAACTGTATCTTCAAAGCAGTTACTTCAGCCGCTATGAAGACTATTTAGTGGCTCTGCGGAAATTCCGTCATAATCAGAAAAATTTCATCATCGCAATGACCGGTTTTCTGAATGAAGGCCGAACACAGGCGGCAGTGGAATTCCTTTCCAAGATGAAAGAAGAACAGAAAAAGAATACGCCTCTGGTAAATACCGGCAATGCCGCCATCGACACAATTATTTCTGAGAAACTTAATTCCGCTATTGAAAAAGGCGCCAAGGTCAGTCAGACCGTAGGCCTTTCGCCCAATCTGAATTTCAACATGATGGACTTGTGTTTGGCGGTTGCCAGCTGCCTTGATAACGCTGTTGAAGCTGTTACCAGTGTTGCGGCCAAAGGACAGCCTGCCTTCATCGATTTTACGCTTATTGAACAGAAAAGCGCTATCGTCATGAAGATGATAAATTCATTTATCCCTTCGGATAAAGAGTTTGATCCTATTGCCTCGACAACAAAGGCCAACCACCTTAATCACGGTTTCGGTCTGCAGAATGTCAAAGCCGTTGTTGATAAATATAACGGCAAGTTTGTCATCGAGCAGAATGACAACGTCTTTACAACCGCCTTCGTTCTGCTTATCTAATCTTCAAAAATGCTGCTTTGATATCATTTCACTTTCAGTTTGCTTCGTTTCACAACATCTTTTTAATCATTCACAACGAAGCAAACCTTTTTTTGCGCCCGCTAAGATATATTTACCTAAGATAGGCAAGGAGATGGTCCGTTCATGTTTCAAGTTATACTCTGTGACGACAACCCTCAAGTACTGACTTTTTATGAACGTCTTTTGCAGGATGCGGCTAATGCCAACAATATTGAAATAAAGCTTACATGTTTTGAAAGCGGCGAGCAGCTGCTGTTTAATCTGTCCGACCAGCCTAACTGCGCTGATATCATTTACCTTGATATTCTAATGGGCCAGACTAACGGCATTGAAGTTGCTCATAAACTTAGGGAAATCGGCTGCATCGCAACAGTCATCTTTTTGACGACCAGCAACGAGTACGTATTTGAAGCCTTTGACAGCAATCGTTTCTATTACATTGTCAAAGACGAGATGACACCCAAAAAATTTAAAGAGATTTTCCTTAAGGCCACGACAGCCGTTGATATGAAGAAGACAAATTATATTGTCATTTCCGTAGGCGGCAGCAATATCAAAGTGCTGCTTGATAAGATCAAGTATTTTGATGTGCAGAACCGTCTTGTTACCGTGCATACGGTTAATGAAAATATTGAATACTACTCAACACTGGAGGAACTTGAAAAGCTGCTGAAAGGCCGTGGCTTTATCCGCATTCACCGCTCCTACCTGGTCAATTGCTATTACATCCAAAAATTCTCCCGGACCCAGATTACGCTTAGTGACGGCATGGTGCTGCCAGTAAGTACGAAATATTCGGACAACGTCAAATCAGCCTTCTCCGATTATCTTATTCATATCTCTTGAAAAAATAATTATAAATCAGCAAAATACAGACAGGAGGCCACAACGATGATTGACAAATATCTTGATGGTGATTTTGAGTGGGCAATGCTAGGCGATGTCGATTCCGGCCGTAAAAATCTGGGCCCGCAGATGCCGGTATTGGTATACCGGCTGTTCCAATACTCCATGCGGGCAATTTTAGTTCGTGATTATGGCAAGGACAGCATGATCAAGTGTTTCCGGCAGTGCGGCGAACTGGCCGGCCGGGAATTCGCAAAAAATGTTCTTGATCTGACAGCCGAACTGGGACCTTTCTTATCCCAGCTGCAGACCGAACTCAGCAATCTGCAGATAGGCGTGCTGCGCTTTGAGAAATACGATGAGAATACCGGCACGGCTGTTTTGACCGTCGGCGAAGATCTGGACTGCTCTGGTCTGCCGGTTACCGGTGAGAGTGTCTGCAATTTTGATGAAGGCTTTATTGCCGGCATTCTGGGCGAGTACACAAAAAAGCCCTATATTGCAACCGAAGTGGACTGCTGGTGCAAAGGCGACCGCGTCTGCCGTTTTATAGCTGAACCATCCCAAGAAAAAAACAAATGAACGATTCAGAGCTTATTGTTGACTTTATTAAGCAGACAACCCAGGATATGGAACATGCCGATATCTCTCTTTGTGGTCTTTCTGACGACTACAAACAGGTTGGCGATGCTGTCGTAGAGTGCCTCAAACAGGTTCAGGAGGTCTACCGCTTTACCTGCAGCATGGCTGATGGGAAACTGACCCAGCCAATACCTCACCGTGATAATTTTATGGCCGGGCCAATCAAAGATCTGTATTATAAAATCCAGCATCTGAGATGGCAGACTTATCAGATTTCCAAGGGTGATTATTCCCAGCATGTTGATTTCATGGGTGATTTTTCTGATGCTTTTAACAGCATGACCCTGGGGCTGAAAACCCGGGAAGAAACCATTAATTTACAGGCCGAAGAAAAAATCAGTCTTATGAATAAAGAGAAGATCAGGTTAGAGAGGCAGCTGGAAAGACAGCAGGCCCATTTTGCGGCCTACCGCCGCTATACCTCCAGCTTTCAGTCTTTTCGCTCGCAGTACAAACTGATGATGGGAGAAGTTTACAATCTGTTTAACCAGGGCCGCTATGAAGAAGGCCGGCAATGTATCGTTAAAATCAATGACATGATGGGCAATGACGTTTCAATCAGCAAAGAATACTCCAACAATGACTATATTAATACCCTGCTTATGGATGTGGCGTCGTATTGCCAGCAGCATGAAATCACTTTTGAAGCAATTGCCCAGATTCCCCAGGGGCTGATTAATGAAGACAATTATGATGCGGATATCCTGCTGCAGTGGATTGAACTTATCTACCTGCTGCTGGAATCGTCCAGCGTCCCCGGACGCAGCCTGACAATTACCAGCACTGATAATCCGCATTGGATTTCAATTTTGGCCCGCTATGACTATGTTTCAGAGAAATCACCGGTCGACAACAGCAAGGAATTCTCGCTGTATATGCGTGATATCCAGAAATGTCTGGATGATGCCGGCGCCATTCTAGATTTCCGGCAGGACACTTCTTCTTCGGAACTGGTGTTTATAATTCACCTGCCCAAAAACGGTTAAAACAAAAAATAAACAGGCGGCATGTGTTCGGACATGCCGCCTGTCTTTATTACTCCTGCCAGGAATGTGCTGATTTCTCAGACAGCCCCGCCAGAATTAATAACAATTCACTGCTTATCAGGCATTAGCTGCCTTTTTGTCATCATCCTCGTCTTCATCATTCTTCTTTGTCTTGCGGGAAATGATGGCAATAACAACCTGAATCAGACCCATGACAACCATTAAGACAGTCCATTTATCGACCATCGTCATCGGCAGACTCATGTTTTCAGTAAGGACGAAGGTAATTACAGAAGCCACCGCCAGAACGACGCTGACCAGACGGCGCCAGCCATGCTTATTGGTATCCTGCTGGTCATCATCTTTGTCTTCGGCGTTTTCCGCTTTGACGGTATTGTTCTTCTCATCCTTTTCTTCTTCATCATCCGAATGCTTCTTGGAAATGAAGGTAATCAGCAATACACAGGCCAGCAGCACGGTTAGAATCGTGCAGATCAGATTTACCAAGGCCCAGCTTCCGCCATCCAAAGGCGTTACGTTAGGATCGATATTTTCAGCCTGTCTGGTGTATGTAACCGTGACGGTCACATCAGATGACGGCATCGTACCGCTGACAGTTGCCACATCAACATCATAATTGGCCAGAACCGGCGAATCATAACTGTAATCAGTGCCGGCGCCTAACCGGGTTGTAAAGGTCGGGGCTGCCTGGGTGCCATCCAGATAATGATAATAAATTGTCAGGCTGTAACTTACGACAACCGGAGTATCGTTAACAGCATAGTAGATATTAATGATGTTAGTGCCGGTGCCGATGATAATATTGCCTGATGTTCTGGCTAAATGGTAGCCGTTAAACTTTCTGCTGCTGTATGTTGCAGCGTTGACAGCGGTCTTGAAGGCAGCGGAACCGCCCGTTGTAGCCATAACCTGACCGGTGCCGTTATCAATAAAGCGAACCGTGAAGTTATAGACATTGGGGATGTAAGTTACAGTGACAGAAATTTCATCCTGGTCAATTGTACCGGCTACTCTGTCAATATCAGGAGTATAGCCTTCCAGATCCGGAGTAACAACATCATAGACATCACCGTATTTCATCGTAACGATATGACTGTCTCCCGCCATGCCGCCATTCTGGTAGTTGTAGAAGATTGATAACAGTGACTGCCGGTCGTAGTAGATATTGGACTCATTAGTGCCAACACCAATCGTAATATCAGCGTCATTGCTGTTGTAGACATAATGCTCAATCGAATTATTGGTCAGGGCTTTAACATCCACGACCGTGCCATATTCGGCCCTGCCGGTGGAATCAGCCTCTATCGGAGTGCTGCCGATTATATCAAGATGATGCACAGTGTAACTGAATATTCTGTTGACTGAATCAGTAACACTGGCCTGGCCGGCCGGCTTATACGGATCGGCTTCATCCAGAGGATTGGCAACATCGTCAGCTTTGACGTTAACGGCGTTGGTAATGCTTCCCGCCGCTACATCGCTTTCAACAACCTTATAAGCTGCCGCATATTCTTTTTCTTCACCAACAGCCAAAGTCTCAATTGTCCAGCTGTCAGCCGTCAGGGCATCTGTAACCTTGACATTGTGCAGCGGTACGTTGCCGTTGTTGGTTACGGTAATCGTGTAGTTAATAGTCTGTCCGTATTCAGCTTTTCCTTCAACATCGGAAGTCTTGACGACCCCGAGTGTCACATCTATCGGGACAATCTTCTTTGTCTCGGCTGATACGTCTTTGGTAAAGTTGTCCCACGTAATCGTAGCTGTGTTGCCAACTTTTGCCGCCAGGATATCATCACTGGTCACAATGTGATTAGCCGTGATTGTCACTGTCGCATCGGTTGCCAGAGAGGCAATTGCGGCATGGTGTTCATCAACAACTGTATAGCCGGTGCCGGCTGTAATAACAGCGTTCAGATCCTCGATGGTGACATTTGTTACCGTGGCATCTTTAACATTATGAACCGTGATTGTGAACGGAATACTGTCTCCTAATTTGTAATTGCTTGTAACATCCGGCGTCGTCTTTTCAGGGATGATAGGTTCGCCGGTTACTGTCAGCGTTCCCTCAACAAAATCAATGCTGTAGTTATCCAGATCAGTTCCGGTCTTAGCCGTATATGAATACTTATTCTTGCTGGATCCCACAAAGGTCTGTGATCCGGTGAAGGTATAATCAACGCCTTCGCCATCAACCCATCCATCACCAGTAATCTCAACATTATGGTTGGTTAACGCTGTAACATTATTTTCATCAAACACTTTGCTGTCTGTGGCGCTAGTCATAGTAATCTTGCGCTTGGCCACTTCCAGAGTGCCGTCAACACTTGTTCCGAAGGTATAGCTGGCTGTTACATCGGTTGTGCCGTGTGTGACCTTGTAAGAAGTCACGGCGTTGGCGCTGCTGCCGACATCCGTCTGACTGCCGTTAATAACGGCACTCAGGAC
>CAYTET010000002.1:36468-37528 GCA_964436975.1 uncultured Erysipelotrichaceae bacterium | reverse complement strand
TGTCAGTCAACGCTGCCCCATCATAAGTCTTGGCATCAGAATCGGCTGTTACAACGATATTTGTTGTAATGGCTGTAATAGTCAGTTTGCCAGCGACTGGTGTGATCGCATAGTTGGTTGTCACATCATCGCCATTGGCATCCACTATCTTGACTGTTCCGCTGAATTCGCCGTCATACTCGCCTTTTACGGTGCCGGCGGCTTTGTAAGTTAAGCTGTTAGCTGCCAGGCTGTGGCCGCTGACCAGACCGGACGGTGTAATTCCGGTGATGCTCTGCTCAATGCCGTTGTAGGTCTTCGTGGCGCTTTCGCCTGTTAAGGTTAAAGCTTTCTGGCTGACGGTAAGAGTGCCGTCAACACTTGTTCCGAAGGTATAACTGGCTGTTACATCGGTTGTGCCGTGTGTGACCTTGTAAGAAGTCACGACGTTGGCGCTGCTGCCGACATCCGTCTGACTGCCGTTAATAACGGCACTCAGGACATCGCCGCTTAATAACACGCCGGTGGTATAAGTGAATCCGCTGTCAGTCAACGCTGCCCCATCATAAGTCTTGGCATCAGAATCGGCTGTTACAACAATTTCCGTGGCAATGGCATTGATGGTCAAAGTTCCGGATATCGTACTAACTGTGTAGTTAGCCGAAACATCATTGTTGCTGGCATCCACAATCTTGGCCGTTCCGCTGAACACACCGCCATAAACACCTTTTACTGTGCCTTTGGCGATATACGTTAAGCTGCTAGCTGCCAGGCTCTGTCCGTTGGCAAGGCCATCCGGTGTAATACCGGTAATGCTCTGCTCTGATCCGTTATATGTCTTTATGTCACTTGCGCCGGTGAATTTAACAGCTCTCTTACTAATTACCAGAGTGTTATCTGTAATGACGAAGGTAACATTGCTGAAGTTAACATTTATATTCTCAAAATCAGCGGCGGTTATCGGCATATTATAAGTGCCGGCATCCACCTTGCTGATGCTTAAGACCGCATCGTCAACCGTCTTGAAATCACTGGCGGTATACAGCGGGTTGCTGATTGAGACGATGGTATATCCGCTTAC
>CAYTET010000002.1:13078-36368 GCA_964436975.1 uncultured Erysipelotrichaceae bacterium | reverse complement strand
GGTGTGCGACTGACCGTCATAGATGGCCGTCCCGCCGTTTTCCTTAATCGTTACTACCACGGCCGCATCGGTCGCTTCGATTGTCAGTTTGCCGGCAACTGGTGTGATCGCATAGTTGGCTGTCACATCATTATTGTCGCCATCAACTATCTTGGCTGCTCCGCTGAACGCACCGGCATACTCACCTTTTGCGGTGCCCTTGGCGATATACGTTAAGCTGTCAGCCGCCAGACTGTGTCCGCTGACTAAGCCCGTCACGGTAATGCCGCTGATGCTCTGCTCTGATCCGTTATAGGCCACTGTCTTGGTCTCGCCCGTGATCGTCAGCGCCTTCTGGCTGATAACTAAGGTGTTATCCTGGATCACAAAGGTTACGTTGCTGAAGTTGGCGTTGTTGTTTGTGAAGTCGGCCGCTGTTAAAGCCATCGGGTAGGTGCCCGCTGCTGTGCCGCTTACACTCTGTGATGCACTCGCTGATATGCTGAAGTCTGCTGCTTTATACAGCGGGTTGCTGATTGAGACGATGGTATATCCGCTTACGGTGTGCGACTGACCGTCATAGATGGCCGTCCCGCCGTTTTCCTTAATCGTTACTGTAACGCCCTGAACGGCTGTAACAGTCAGCGTTCCGTCGACAAATGACGGACGGTAGTATGCAGGCAGATCAGCGCCGTCATATTTAAGCGTGGTCTGATTAATTGCGTTAGCGACCTGTCCAACATTGGTAATGGTGCTGGCAGCCGTCATGCTGGCCGAAATCTTATCGGCCGTATCACCGTTGACCAGGCCGGCCGGGGTAATCGTACCGTCGGTTAAGGCTGCCCCGTCATACGGTTTGGAAGATGTGCCGGCAGTCAGTGTTAATTCAACAGTGTAGTAAACTGTCAGTTCATTGCCGGATACGGCAATTGTAATGGAAGAAGCCAGTGAGTCAGCGGTTGCCACCGGATTATTGAATCCGGCAATAAAGCTCGTTGCCGCTGTCGGTGAAACAGATGTTCCGAATGTGGCACTTAAGGTTTCATCTTCGGCAACTTTAACCGTTGTTCCCAGCAGATAGTGGTGAATAGTATAACTGTAGTCATTGGCGGTCCACTGGGCTACCAGTTTGACTTCGGGAACATCAACCGTGACCGGATTGCCCGCTGAATAATTAGTTCCGCTGTAAAGCCAGCCGGCAAAGCTGAAGCCTTCCTTAGAGAAGTCATCGTCGCCTAAAACCGTGGCATTGGTGCCGGAAACATAGAGGGTATTGTCAATCGGCCCGGTTCCGGTGCCGCCATTGATGTCGTAGACAACTTTATAGCCGGCGGCCCATAAGGCATACAGGGTCACATTGGCATTGCCGACAGTCAGGGTATCATCCTTGCTGTAGACCGTTATGCCGGTAGGAATAGTCTGGGTTGCCATCGGGGTAACCGCAGAAGTGGTCCAGCCTAAGAACAGATAGCCTGTCTTGGCCAGATCAGCCGTCTTATCAAGGACAGTGACTGCCGATCCATTGACATACGTGCTGCTGTCAGTCGGAACACTGCCGCTGCCGGTATTGGCATCGTAGATTACGGTGTATTTATGCTTGGCATAGATGTAGTTAACATCATTTCCGTTATCTTTATTGTTAATAGTCAGTGAAGTCAGATAGTCAGTGCCGGTATATTCGGTTCCGGTGTAAGCATGGACTGTCTTGACATAATCATAGACAATGCCGGTGGCGCCATCGGTGATCGTGGCTTCAGGAGCAGTCAGGGTCACCTTATCATTAGTGGCATAGACACTTTCGGATCTGTAGGTAGCCTTGATAGTGCTGAAAGTACCGTCTCCGTTATCGCACAGATAATTGAGGGTGTAGTAAAGCTTGGTGCCGTAATCGGGATCAACCTTGTAATAGAAGATCTCTACGTTGTCAGCGGCATCGGCCTGCATCGTGATTGTTCTCTGCTGACTTCCGATTAACAGGAAGCCCGGGAAGTCTTTGTAATAAACTGTCACATCCGTGCCGAAATAGGCTTTGCCGGTTACATCACTGTTGACAGCCACCATTTCAGTGGTGCCTTCCTTATAGTAATGAACCACATAGTCAACTTTCAGCCGGTCATAATAGACTTTTAAAGTAACGCCGGTCGGCGTAACAACACCTGACAGCTTGCTGATATCGGTCCGCAGATAGAATCCGGCCGGAACCGGCTTGCCATCGGTGGAAACAGTATAGCCGACCGCCTGGGTGTTGGTGGTTGTGCTGATCAGGTCATAGCCATCCAGACTGGTCCTCTGCTGATAGTATTCAATCTTGTATTCAACCAGCTTATTAGGAGTATAGACAAAGGTAATCTGGTTAATAGACGGATCATTAGTCAGTCTTAAGGTCTTCTGATAATAATCAGGCGTGTAGCCGGGGATGTTGGCAAACTGGGCCGTCACCACGCTGTCCGTGGTATTAATCGTAACCGGCTCTAAAAGTTTGTTGCCATCAGCATCCTCATAATTAACTGTGTAGTCAACCGAGATGAACGGAGTGTAATAGAAAATGACTTCGTTGCCGGTCGCATTGGCCAGCACCACACTCTTGGACAGCTTGTCGGGCAGATAGCCGTTAATGGCTTCAGCCTCAACCGTAATGGTGGAATCCTTGTAGCCAATACCATTAACAGCCGCATGCAGCTCGGAATTATCAGCTGAATTGAGATACTTGACAGTATAAGGGACATTGTCCTTGGCTACCCAGCGGGCTTCAATTTCATATGCCTTGGTAATAGGCAGATCAAAACTGAACGGGGTGTCAGTGCCGGTCAGATACCAGCCGCCAAACACATAGCCCGGATTCTCCGGGAGTTCCGGTTCAACTGCCAGTTCGCCCTTGGTAATGTACTGGGTTTCAATGGAATCGATAGTAATGGTAACCGTGACATCATAAGTCGGCTTGGCCCAGTAGGCATACAGCATCAGATCGCTGGCCGGCATAGTAGCACCGGTAAAGTTGAACTGGGTACCCTCAACAAATTCGCTGCTGGTATACCAGCCCTTAAATTCATAGTCACTCGGAACGCTTGACGGACGATCCGGCACCGTATAAGTTCCGCTGATATCCGCTTCATACGCCTTCGCGCTTGAAGAAACCGATCCTACATTGTTGAAGGACAGCGTGTATGTATTGCGGCTGTAGTAAAAATTGACAATGTACGGATCACTATTTGAGCCGTTTCCATCAACAAAATTATTAGCTGAATCGCCCAATTTCTGCCTTACAAAAGTGAAACCGGCAATATCTTTGGCATTCCAGCTTGTTTGCGGATAATTAACGACCTGATAGTATAAGGGGCTGTCGGTATAAGTAGTCATATCAGCATTCATCAGCCAGTAGTGCAGTTCATAGCGGACCGTGCTGTTATTCCACATTGCCTTATACTGCGTTTCGCTGTTATTGGTCTTGTCGCCAATCAAATCGGCGGTTAAACTCAGCCGCTTGGACGTGTTTATGGATGACCCGCTCCATCCTACAAAATAATAAGTTGTAGAGTAATTCTTAGGCGACGTTGTCACATTGTTAGCCGTCGGCCACAGAGAGCTGATATCCGATTCATATTTGGCAGTAAAAGAATAAGTTACAGAATAAGCCGTGCCGCCAATGGTAATGACAGGCAGTACAGTGGCCGATCTATACTGATAGTTCGAGTTGCTCGGCCGGTATATTTGTCCGTTTTGAGAGATGATGAAAGTCATCTTGTATGTATTGCGTGAAAAATAAACGTTGATGACCGTTGAGCCGTCACCGTTGACCGTCTTGGTTTCAGCCGAACTGAAAGTAAAATAGTCAAAGGACTTGGCATATGAAGAAACGGTAACTTCTGAACCGGCATTAGCCGTCTTGGAGGTATCATAGCCTAACACCGAGTAATCGGTGTCATCGGCATTCTCACCCCAGTAGACAATGGTGTAGGCAACCTGGTTGGTTGTCCAGCTGGCTGTAATAGTAGTATTGGAAGCCGGCATGGTTGCCGGGATTTCCTTATCCCAGCCGGTGAAAGTATAGCCGGGCCGGGTCGGTGTACCAATCGCAGCCGCATCAATAGCACTGCCATAAAGAGCGACAACAGGATCAACCCCATAGCCGCCTTCGCCCAAGATAAAGTTAATATAGAAAGCCTGGCGGTTGTAGTAGACATTAATGACTGTCGTGCCGTCAGCCGCAATCTTGCTCTGAACAATCTCTTCTTTTAAATTAAAGCCGGTATATGTTTTGGCAACAGCGGCTGTATCCGCACCGGTCTCGCCGGTCAGCGATACGGTTTCCGCCAGATCATAGCCGTCACCAGCCACATTCTGCTGGTAATAATTTACCTTGTAGGATGTTCCGGTGCTGTAGCTGTATGTAACATAGTAAGTCAGGTTCTCATTGACAGCCGTAATATCCAACTCGATCTGAGCCTGGCTGGCAACATAGCCTTCAATTACCGGGGAAACAATGGTTTCTTTAAAAGCATTGCCCTTCTGCACCGTGGCAACGTAAGAAGGCGCCGCGGTCGCATGCGTCGATTCAATCTGATAATAGACAGTTATAACCCTCGTTTCCAGCTCTTCATACTGGGCAATAATCTCAGTATCGGCTGTGATATTGTCGAATGTCTTGCTCCAGCCGGTAAATTTAAAGCCATCACGTGTCGGGGCATCCGGTGCCACCGCCGCCTGACCGGCTTCAACCGTCTGGACCGAGCCTAAAATGCTGCCGTCCCAGTCTTTAAAGGTGACTGTGAAGGTTTCCGCATTTGTGGCGGTCCCGCCGTCGGCTCCGGTAGTAACGTCCGAAGTAGGAGCATTATTAGTTCCGCCGTCCCCGCTGATCGGTTCTGACGATGCCAGAATCCCATCGAAGGACATCATGGAGAAGCACAGCAGCAGTGACATGACCACTGCCAGCAGCTTCCTGTTGGCTGAAATAATGCTGGATATAACTGTTTTTTTCATATTCCTTATCCTCATTTCTCTATATACAGAACTGCTTGATAACAAATTTAAGCCCGTTAAGGCAAGGCGCGCTCAAAATGTAAACGCTTCGCCTCATACTTATATTACAGAAAAATAAAAATAGCTAACAGGCTCAAATGAGTAATAATTTGTTGTAAATGAGCATTTTAAAGCACGTTAGAGCGGCTTATTTTGTCTTTTAAGCGCTTTTGCCTGGTTTTAAATATAATTATAGATGCGGCTGAAACCTGCTCAGCCGGATACAGCTCATTTATCGCCCTTGCGGGCAGCAATTCAGTATACCATCCCGGTTTAGCCGTTGCAATAAAACTGCCTGAACCCGCAAAAAGAAAACCAGACCCCCTGATCTGATTTCCCTGTCATGTCAATTATACCGGCGTATTATCAGTAAACGATCTTCCGCAGCCCGCCGTTTTCATAGGAGTCTTTACAGGCATAGGCCACGGCTGAAGCCTTTGTCCCGTCATAAACGGTAACTTCCGGATGGCGTTTCTCCCGGATGCAGGCCACGAATTCATTCATTTCATTAATATAGGCCTGATGCCATCTCTTGACGAAATCACTGTACTGCCCGCGGCAGATGCCATGTTCGTTAAACTCCTCCAGCATGCTGTCGGCCCCGACTGAACCGATCCGCAGTTCTCCTTTAGTGCCAATGATCTCAGTTTCGATATTAGAACCATTAGCGGCCGTCCGGCTGGAATATATAAAGGCCATGGCCCCGTTGGCGCACTGCATCATGGCCGCACTCTGGTCGGTATCCTTCCAGTCAGCCATCTGGGTAAACTCATAGGTATCGCCGATGGCCCAGACCTGCTGCGGATCCGAGCCGGTAAACCAGCGGACCAGATCAATATCATGCACACTCATATCAATGAACTGGCCGCCGGAATGCGGCGCAAATTTCAAAACACTGTCGATAGCCGAGATTGGATCCTCTGTATAGGAGCGGACAAGACTGACCCGGCCGATGGCCCCGCTTCTGATTTTAGCGATAGCCTTCTGGTAAGAGACATCATACCGGCGCATAAAGCCCAGCATGAATACCCTGTCCGGATGGGCCTCCACGCTTTTTTCGGCTTGCTTGCATTTGGCAACGGTCGTATCCAGCGGCTTTTCGCAGAAGACATGCTTGCCGGCATCCAGGGCCGTATGAATCTGATCGGCATGAAAGGCCGAAGGTGAAACAATGACGATGGCATCCAGATCCTTATCGGCGCACATCTTTTCAAAATCGGTATATGTTTTCTCTATCTGCAGTTCGGCGGCTACCTCGCCAAGTCTTTTCTCATCGACATCGCAGATGGCACAGAGCCGGCCGTTTCTGACCTGACCGGCCAGATTCTTGGCATGCTCATACCCCAGCCGGCCCAGACCAACTGATCCGATTCTTATCTCATCCATCTTTTCAATCCTCCCTTTATTGTGGTTTTCAATCTGCTATTCCATCTATCCAAATGATAGCATGCCTTTTTCAGCAGCCGGTAGCACGTTCTTGTCTCAATTGGCTGTCAATATGGCTGTTTTAGCGTATTATTTATATGCAGACTTGCACGTTGTTGCTTTCGGGAGGTAATCATGCTCAATTCATCCCTGGATATGTCCTGTTTTGCCGACGGCCGGCTGCCGGTGCTTTCCAATATCTACTGCCGGCCGGAAAAAGAATACAAGGCCCTGCTGCATGCCCACAGCGCCCATCTGGAGATTATTTATGTTAAAAGCGGCCAGGGCGAAGAAATCATCGGTGACCGCTGCTATCATGTCAGCCCGGGTGATCTGATGGTCATCAACGGCTCGACTCTGCATGGGGAAAACCCGCTTTCTGTCAGCAGCTTTATGACCTATTCCTTCCTTTATAAAAATGTCCGGCTGAAGGACCGGCCGGCTAACTGCCTGCTGCCTGTTCAGGCCGTTCCCGTAATTAAAGCCGCTGACAAAACGCTGCCGCTGGACCAGTTAGTGACATCCTGTTACCAGACGCTGGCCAACCAGAGCCTGCAGACCACCGCCCAGATGCTGGCCGTCAGCCTGCTGACCTATCTTTATGAAGAAGGCAGCCGGATTCTGCAGGGAGCCGATCCGGCCAGCCGGCGGGGCAATCTGCTGGTTGCCGAAATCCAGCAGTACATCAGCCAGAATTTTGCCAGTAATCTGACCCTGGAAACCCTGGCCGGACGCTTTCATACCAGCCCGTACTATCTGAGCCACCTGTTCACCCGCTATATTGGCTGCCCGCCAATCCGCTATCTGACCCTGCGGCGGGTCGGGGAAGCCCAGATCAGACTGCAGAACACCAGCGCCGCCATTGCTGACATTGCCCAGGATGTCGGCTTTGCCTCGCCCAGCTATTTCAATCACATTTTCCAGGCCTACACTAAAATGACGCCGACCCGCTACCGCCAGCTTTCCGTCAAACCGGGTGAAAGAGTGTCGGGCCATAATTGAATCCGGTCTGGGCGCTATGTCATAATGGAAATAGAAATGAGGTAATAACCATGCCGCAGCATTATGAATCTGATTCCCTGGGCCCGGTTCTCATCGACGATGACCGACTGTGGGGTCCGCAGACCCAGCGCAGCCTGAATAACTTTAAAATCGGCCGGCAGCTGATGCCGCCGGCTTTAATCCATGCCCTTGCCTTAGTCAAGCAGGCCGCCGCCTGGGCCAACGGCCAGCTGCATGTCCTGTCCGCTGAAAAGGCGCAGGCCATCATCAAGGCTGCCGGCCTAATCCGCGATGGCCGCTATGATGACCAGTTTCCCCTGGCCGTCTATCAGACCGGCAGCGGCACCCAGACTAATATGAATGTCAATGAAGTGATCAGTCATCTCTGCGCCGGCTTTGGCACGGCCGTCCATCCCAATGATGATGTCAATAAATCACAGTCAACCAATGATGTCTTTCCGACCGCCATGCAGATCGCTGCCGTATGGGCCGTCAGAAATCAGCTGCTGCCGGCTTTAGCAGGCATGCAGAACCAGCTGGAACGGCTGAGCAGTCAGTATGCCGACCAGATTAAAGTCGGCCGGACCCATCTGCAGGATGCCGTGGCCCTGACTTTCGGTCAGGAGACCGGCGGCTGGCAGGCGGTTGTTCAAGCTGACCGCCAAGCCATTGAAAGCCTGCTGCCCCAGCTGAGCCAGCTGCCTTTAGGGGCAACAGCCGTCGGGACCGGGCTTAATGCGCCGGCCGGCTTTGACCAAACAGCCGTTGCCTACATCAGTGAGCAGACCCATCTCGAATTCAGCTGCCTTGACAACAAGTTTGCCGGACTATCCTCAAAAAACGGCTTTGTCCTGCTGACTGGGGCTCTGGGCTGTCTGGCCACTGATCTGATTAAAATTGCCAATGACATCCGCTGGCTGGCTTCCGGACCGCGGGCCGGCCTGGGCGAAATCAATCTGCCCGCCAATGAACCCGGTTCATCCATCATGCCCGGCAAAGTCAATCCTACCCAGGCTGAAGCCCTGATCATGGTCTGCCTGCAGGTCTGCGGCTATGCCCAGACCATTGCCATGGCCAACAGCCACGGCAGCCTGCAGCTTAACGTCACCATGCCGGTCATCATTGCCGACACCCTTGATGCCATTACTACTCTGCATGACGCGGTCAGTTCATTTACCGTCCATCTGCTGACCGGACTGACGGCCAATGCCGCCGCCATGGAAGCCGATTTTGAAAACAGCCTGGCTAATGCGGCCGTGCTGAATCCGGTTATCGGCTATGACAAAACGGCCCGGCTGGTAAAGACCGCCAGTCAGAAAGGGATCAGCCTTAAACAGGCCGCAGTTGAAAGCGGCTGGCTGAGCGCAGCTGAATTTGACCGTTATTATGACAGATCCCGCATTCTTAACCGGCTGAAATGACCGGACAATAAAAACACCATGACAACAGAAAAACCTCTCAGCATCTGCCTGATGAATGACTGTTTCCCGCCGGTTATCGACGGCGTTTCCAATGCCGTCATCAACTATGCCAATGTTTTAGACTCTTTAGGCCAGCATGTTACCGTCGCTACTCCGCAGTATCCCGGGGCCAAAGATGATTATCCCTACCCGGTCTGGCGCTATCCCAGCTTTGATACCACTGATCTGGTCGGCTACCGCACCGGTCTTCCTTTTGACATCAGTTATCTGACCCGCTTTAAAAAGCAGGCGCCGGACATTATCCATTCACACTGTCCGTTTTCCTCCCAGCTGCTGGGCCGCACCGTCCGGGATCTTGTCCATAAGCCGCTGATCATGACTTATCACACCAAGTATGATATTGAAATCAAGAAAGCCGTTGACAGCCGGCTGATCCAGAAGGCCGCCTTAAACTATCTGACGGCCAACATCGCGGCTTCTGATGAAGTCTGGGTTGTTTCCAAAGGAGCCGGAGAAAACCTACGCTCCCTGGGCTATCAGGGCGACTACGTCATAATGGAAAACGGCGTTGATCTGCCGCGGAAAAGAGCCGGCACCCAGGAGCTGGCTGATTTTGATGCCCGCTGGAGTCTGCGCCCCGGTATTCCGACCTATCTGTTTGTCGGCCGGCTGATGTGGTATAAGGGTCTGAAAATCACCCTTGATGCCTTAGCCGGGCTGCAGGATGCCGGCCTTGATTTCCAGATGCTGCTTGTCGGCAGCGGCCGGGACGAAAAGGCCATAAGGGAATACATCCGCCAAATTAGGCTGGATAAAAAATGCATCTTCACCGGACCCGTTTACGACCGCCGTGAACTGACCGTGATTTACAGCCGGGCTGATCTGTTTCTGTTTCCCTCCACTTTTGACACTAACGGCATTGTGGTCAGGGAGGCGGCGGCCTGCGGCTGTGCCAGCATGCTGATCAAGGACAGCTGCGCTGCCGAAGGGACTTCCGACAATGTCAATGCCCTGCTGATAAATGAGAATGCGGCCGCCATGGCGGTCCGCCTGGCGGCCATCGGCAATAATCATGCCTACTACCGCCGGCTGGGCCGGCAGGCCGGCACTGACCTGTATATCAGCTGGCAGGATGCCGTCAGCCGGGCCAATCAGCGCTACCAGATCGTAGCGGCCAATTATACCTATCACAAGGCCAAGGCCCTGCCGGCCGCCACGGATGAATTATGCCAGTTTATTGCCGGGCTGACCCGCTTGAAAGCCGCGGCTGACTCCGCCGGCGCATCGGCCCAGAACCGGCTTAAAGACGGCAAAGAAAAGATCCAGTCCTATCTGGACCGCTATCTGTAAAGAAAGAAAGACAATATCCTGATCCGGTATTGTCTTTTCAAATTCAGCGTTTCATGTACGAATCATTGGCGCCGACCGGGCGCATGTTGATCGCTCTGATTTTAGCCGCGTCGATCTTGAATTCATGCTGCTGGTCCAGCAGCCCGTTTACTTCCTGCTGGACATCGCTCAGCTGGGTATAGCAGTAGCCGGCGACATAAGGCAGCTTTTTAATGGCCGTGACCAGGCTGTCAAAGCGGCTGAGGAACTCTTCTTCACTTTTCACAGTGTCACCATAGCCCCAGCCTTCCGCCCCGGCCATCGCAATGCCGCCGAATTCACTGATGACAACCGGCTGGCCGTGATAGCCGAATCCGGGCACCAGGACGGCATGATCGCCGCAGTGGAACATCCGGCCGTTGATAATGTCATCTTTAAAGTCCGTATAGCGCTGATACAGCGCCGCCCCGTCAGGCAGGTAATCATGCAGGGTGATGATATCGCTGGTCGTGTGATCCCAGCCGTCATTGGAGATAACCGGCCGGGTTTGATCCAGACTCTTCGTCAAATGGTAAACCGCCTGGGTAAAAGCCTGCTGGGGCTGGCTTGAACGGATCTGGCGGACCCCCCAGGATTCATTGAAAGGCACCCAGGTGATGATGCTGGGATGATTATAGTTCTGCCGGACAATCCGGATCCACTGTTTCATAAAGGCTGCGGTGGCCCGGTCTGAGAATTCATAGGCCGCCGCCATCTCGCTGTAGACCATCATGCCCTTGACATCACACCAGTACAGCATTCTCTCATCTTCGATTTTCTGGTGCAGCCGCAGGCCGTTATAGCCCAGGGCGGCCGCTTTGTCCAGATCAGCGATCAGCGCCTTTTCATCAGGAGCCGTCATACCGGTAGCCGGCCAGTATCCCTGGTCCAGAATCAGCCGCTGGTACATCGGCATGCCGTCAATCAGCACGCTGCCGTTATCCGTGCGGACATCACGCAGCCCGCCATAAGAAAGCACTTCATCACAGACCCGGTCATCACAGACCAGGGTGAAGGTCAGATCATACAGATTAGGAAAATAAGGGCTCCACAGCTTCAGATCCCAGTCATATAATTCCTGGCCGTGCAGGTACAGGCGTCCTTTCATCTGCGGGCTGTCCACATCCACAGCCAGCCGGCCTTTAAGCTGGTCTTCAAAACTGGCCGCAATAATCAGGCGGCAGCCGACGGCCGGCTTGGACAGTTCGAATTCAAAATCAAAGCAGCCTTCCTTTACCGAAGGGGTCATTTTAAACCGGCTCAGATAAGCCGGGTCAACCTGTTCCAGCCAGACGGTCTTCCAGATGCCGGTCGTCGGAATATACCAGCAGCCGTAAGAAGTGTCACCGCTGCGCTGCTTGCCGCGGGGCTGGGCCTGGTCATAGCTGTCAAAAACCCGCACCGTCAGGATATTGGCCCCGTCTGTCAGCAGGTCCGTAATGTCAAAGCTGAAGCGGTCATAGCCGCCGGTATGCCAGCCGGCCTGCTGGCCGTTGACCCAGACCGCTGTCTGGTAATCACAGCCTTCAAACAGCAGGATCTGCCGTTTGTCAGACAGCTTATTCAGATCGACCGAAAAACTCCGCTGATACCAGACCACCTGATGATCGGCCGGATCGTTTATGCCGCTGGCGGCCGTCTGGAAGGCAAAGGGAACCTGGATGGTTTTGGCGGCAATCGTCTTCAGATACCATTTTTCCTTCAATCCTTTATCTTCATCATCAAAGGCAAAGCCCCACGGGCCGTTGAGTGATTCCCAATTCTTCCTGACCAGCTGCGGCCGGGGATAATCCGGTTGGTAACATTTCATTATCAGTGACCTCCTGCTTGCACCTGAATTATAGCACAGCCGGCCCCCGGCCAAAGAAAAAGGCCGCCCTCAGGCCGGCCTTCTATTTCAATTCGTAAGCAATCTGCGCCCGGTCACCCTTTTTGACCACGGTGGCCCGGCTGCCGGAAATAAGCGTCCAGGCCGGCGGCAGATGGCCGAAATCCAGATCATAGATAACCGGCACATTCAGATCAGCCAGGCTGGTCTGATAGGCTTCTTTCAAATCAACATCAAAGATGGTCTCGGGATGAACCGGCCGGCCGATGATTATGCCGCTGGCCCGGTCCAGCCAGCCGGCCTGCTTCAGCTGCCATAAAGCCGTGCAGATGCCCATCACCGTCAGATTGCAGGGCTCAAAGAACCACAGGATGCCTTCGCTGCCGTATTTTTTGTTGAAGGCTCTGACTTTGTCAAAGCGGGTGCCGGCAATCAGCTGCAGAACATCCAAACAGCCTCCCGTCAGCCGGCCGGAAACAGTCACCGTTTTTTTATCCGACAGGGCCTTGACGATAACCGGCTCCATCTTGTTATAGCCCTTCAGGGCATGGCCCTTTTTTTGCTTCAGGTCTTCAACCTGGTATAAATCATAGCTGCGCTGGGTCAGCCGGCGGCCATTGAGGATCTGCCAGCACTGCTCGACTGCTCTGTCCCAAGGCACCATGCCAAAGGAGGAAAAGCAGCAGCCGTAAAGAGACGCCGTATCAGCCAGGGTATTAAGCAGAAAAGTCATGAAGGTATTGTCGGAAAAGCCGAGAAACCATTTCGGCTCCGCCTTCTTCAGAGCCGCAAAATCAACATAGGGGATCATCTGGCACATCAGTTCGCCGCCGGCCACACTGATCAGGGCATCAACAGCCGGATCAGTCATCATGGCCATCATCTCCCGGCCCCTGACATCTGCCGGAGCAGAGGCGGCATGGGAAAACCCGTGCACACTGGCGCAGGCTTTGACGGCATAGCCCCGGGTCTTCAGCTGGGCAACAGCACTGTTATAAAGATTGTCATAGGGATAGCCGCTGATGCCGAAAGACGGTGCAATTAGACCGACAGTGGCTCCCTTGCGGATAAACGCCGGATAGCGCATCAGGCTAACCCCGCTAAGACCTGCTGCAGGCGGGCCTTGATCCGGTCCGGGCCCATTATCTGCATAATGCTCCACAGATCGGGGGTATTGCGCCGGCCGGTCATGGCAACGCGGATTGTTTCAGCCACATCGCTGACACTGCCTCTGTACTTGTCCGGATGGGCTTTATATTCGCTCATTTCATCAGCCAGCCCCAGCGCCGCTGTCAGCTGCTTGACTTTGGAAAACCAGAGCGCATTATCATCTTCGTAGTCATAATTCTGGGCAAAGCCCTGGATAATGGATCGCGTCAGTTCTTTATCAAATTTAAATTCATAAGCCGGCTTGTAGACCGGATCAAAATAATAGCTGATGCTGTCCAGGATCTGACGGGCATAGATGAAATCCTTGCGCCGCTTCTTCAGCTCCAGGCCCATGCCCAAAGAAAGAATCCGGTCCAGATAGCCGCTGTCCGAGAAGTAAATGTCCATAGATTCCTTTTCAAATTCACGGACATACTTCTGCAGGTAGTCCTTCATGGCGGCCAGATCAAAGCGGGCCAGATAAGTCCGGGAAATGCTGTTGAGCTTTTCCAGATCAAACAGCGCTCCTGACTGGCCCATCTTCTCCAGGGTAAATTTAAAGGTATCGATGTCAGCCGCCGGATTTTTCAGATACCACTCTTCAAAGTTCCAGTTCAGCAGTGTCAGCAGATAAATTTTAACCGCTTCGGGATGATAGCCTAAATGGCGGTAATAATCCAGGGCCAGCTCCGGATCTTTGCGCTTGGACAGTTTTCTTTTGATGTCGCCGTCCATCTTCATCAGTACCGTGGTATGGGCATACTTAAAAGGCGGAAAACCCAGCATGGCGGTCAGCTGCAGATGAATGTTCAGCGTGCCCAGCCATTCCTCCCCGCGCAAAACGATGGTCGTGTGCATCAGATGATCATCGATGCAGTGGGCAAAATGATAGGTCGGCAGACCGTCCGTCTTCAGCAGCACGGCATCCTGGTCATTCTCGGTAACCGTTATATCGCCTTTGATCTCATCATGGAAGATGTGCTGCCTGGCGACATCGCCATTGCTGCGCATCCGGATGACATAAGGATCATGGCGGTCAATATGCTCCTTGACCTGCTGGTAAGTCAGATCGCGGCAGCGGGCCCAGGAACCGTAATAGCCGGTCGTCTGCTTGGCGGCCGTCTGCTGCTGGCGGATTTCCTGCAGATCTTCTTCCGAACAGAAGCAGGGATAAGCCAGGCCCTGGCTGACCAGCTTCTTGGCATAGGCGTGATAGATATCCGCCCGCCGGCTCTGATAATAGGGCCCGTAAGCCCCTTTATTCTGCTCGGCGCCCTCATCAAAAGAAAGGCCGAAGTAATCAAAAGCCGTCAGAACCGCTTCCACGGCGCCGTCAACCTTGCGCTTCTGGTCCGTGTCTTCAATCCGCAGAAAGAAGACGCCACCTGACTGGTGGGCGATCCGCTCATCAGCCATGGCACCGTACAGATTGCCCAGATGAATAAAGCCGGTCGGGCTGGGCGCAATACGCATGACCTGGGCGCCCTTGGCCAGCTGGCGGGTCGCATATAATTCTTCATAGTAACCGGTATCGTGGGCCAGGGGTCCGAACAGCAGTTCGGCCAGGCGCTGATTATCATCCATTTTTATCTTTTCCTTTACTGTTCATACTGACTGGCCGGCTTTTCAAAGAAGTCGACTTTAGGCGGCAGATTCTTCAGCTTGTGACTGGTCCGGTCGGCACAGAAATGGTAGATGTCTTCAAAGGCGTAATCCCAACTGAAGAAATCTTCACTGACGTTCAGATAATCCCGGGCCATTTCACAGCCGGCCGGCACGATGGGATGGGACAGCAGACAGGCTACCCTGACCATGTGGAAAGCGTCAACCAGCGTCTGCCGGCGCAGGGTTTCATCATTGTTTTTCTCGGCCGCCGCAATGTTGCGGGCCCAGTATTTGTTGGCCTGCCGGATATAAGTATCCAGCAGGTTCATAATGGTGTGGAAATCAAAGCGGTACATCAGCTGCTCATATTCCAGAATCGCCTCAGTGCCCTGGCTGACCACTTCCGCACTGACTGTTCCGTCAGGCAGACAGCTGTCATAATGCGTCTGGGCGGTATAGAAGCAGGACCGCAGCAGGCGGTTGAGAACATTGGTAAACAGATTGCCTTGGGCTAAAACCGGATCCATTTCCTTAGGATCAGCGGCCGGATTAAGCGGCTTGGGCATAAAGCTGACACTCTTCTGATCCAGCGCCAGACTCAGAAAATGAGCCCGCAGCTGCTCAGCGGTATAGTACTGTAAAAGATCGGCCGCCATCGGCGGCTTGACCGCTCCGGAGGACGAGGCCTTTTTATTCAGAAACAGAACATGGTGGTTAGGCACCAGCGTTGTCAGCGACAGCTGCCCCTTGGCCGGATGAACCGTCAGGCTGTCTTTGCCCTGGGTGGCCATCCACAGCGGCATCTGCGCCACACCGTAGAAATAAATGTTATCCTGGCCGATAAACTGATAGACCTGGGCCTGCGGGTCAGCCCAGTAATCCTTCCAGGCGGTCTCATCCCGGCCCTGGGCTTTCAGATAGGCCTTGGTAAAGGAGATCGGGGCCCACAGTGACTCCGGCCAGACCCAGACGGTCAGGTCTTCTTCGTCTTCCAGTTTAGGCGCCGGCACACCCCAGGCAATGTTGCCGGTCAGCCGCAGCGGCACTAAGGTCTTGCCGGTCCGGTAGCGGATCGCCGCTGCCGTCAGCTGCTGGCAGGCCTGTTCACGATCGGTCAGCCGGTCGAAGGTCAGGGTAAAGGAAGTCTTGTCGCCTTCCAGATCCGCCTGATGCGCCGGCAGACTGTCTTTAACCTGCTGATAGGCCGCCAGGCCTTCCTTGCGGACGTAGATGACCGGCTTGCCCAGACTCTCCCGCATGGTCTCGGAAACAATGCGGCGGATATGCGGCTGCGCCGCAATCATGTCAATGTATTCTTCAAGTTCGCGGCTAAAATCGGTCAGCCGGAAATACCAGTTGGTAACATCGCGCAGCTGCGGCGTCTCGCCGGTCAGCGTGCTGCGGGGATCAATCAGCTCTTCCGGCATATACTGATGGCCTAAATCACACTCGTCAGCATAGCCTTTCTCGCTCTGGCAGTTGGCAATCGGGCAGCGGCCGATGACCTGCCGGCCGTTCAGGAAGCAGCCGGCCTTGACGTCATAGAACTGTTTGGAAACCATCTTTTCCAGCCAGCCGTTTTTGTACAGGGTGGTAATGAATTCCGCTGTTTCAGCGGCATGAATGTCTTTGGCCGGCGCCAGGGCGCTGCCGCCGAAAATATCCAGGCTGATCTCATAATCGTCCAGGGTCTTTTTCTGGTCATTGTGATTGGCCTGCACATAGTCTTCGATGGTGCCCTTAAAGCCCTCTTTTTCGCATTTCAGCCGGTAGCCCTCGGCAATCGGAGAGCCGTAGCAGTCCGTTCCGGAAACAAAGATGACATTGTCTTTGCCGATGCGGTCCCGCAGAAAGCGGGCATAGACGTCGGCATGCACAAAAACACCGCCGATATGGCCGAAATGAAGCGACTTGTTGCCATATGGCATCCCCGCTGTTACTACGGCCCGCTGGGGGAAAACCGGCCGGGCGCTGTCTTTGTTGTCACGCATAAAAATACCTCCGTAAATTCGTTTCGATTATACCACTTAACCCCGCCCTATAACAATCAGCCAGCCCTTTCATCCCGGTCTTATTTAGCGCATAATAACGGCAGTGCCAAAGGAGTTTTATTATGGATAGCAACCTTTCTTTCATCGACCTTTTCTATCATCCCGAATTTGACCAGCCGGCTGCCGTCTGGTTTGAGAGCCACTGGCATAATCCGGCGGCCCTTTACCGGGCCAGCTTTGCCGAAAGCCGGCAGAACGGCCAGTACGTTCCCCACTGGTTTATCATCTGCCAGGACAGCCAGATCATCGCCGGGATCGGCATCATTGCCAATGACTTCCACACCCAGCCCGAACTGACACCCAACCTGTGCGCCTTATACGTTGAAAAAGCCTACCGCAATCACGGTCTGGCCGGCCAGCTGCTGAGCCGGTGCTGTGACTATCTGAAAGACCGGGGCTATCATAATGTCTATCTGATTACCTCCCACACCCACTTCTACGAAAAATACGGCTGGACCTATTATGGCATGGTCAAGGAGAACAGCGGCCATCTCATCCGGATGTACCAGATGAAGATGGACTGAAATACTACCCGCAATACTACCCGGTGTGGATAGTGAAATAAAACAGCCGACCCTTTATGATATTTATAGGAAATATCACAAGGAGACTGACAATGCCCCACACCAAGAAACTGACGATTCTGCATTCCAATGACATGCATGGTGATTTTTTAGCCGAGAACGTTGACCAGAAGCTGGTCGGCGGCGTCTCCCGGCTGTCCGGCTATCTCAGCAAGGTCCGCCGGCAGGAGGAAAACGTCATCTATGCGATCGCCGGCGACATGTTCCGCGGCTCGGTTATCGACTCCGAGTTCAAAGGCATCTCGACTATCGAAATAATGAACTATCTTTCCCCGGATGTCGTCTCGCTGGGCAACCACGAAATTGACTACGGCATCACCCACCTGCTGTTCATTGAAAAATGCGCCACCTTCCCTATCATTAATGCCAATCTGTACATCCGCACCAATCATGCCCACCTGTTCCGCTCCCACATTGTTCTGGAAGTCGGCGGGATGAAAGTGCTTTTTATCGGCATTATAACTGACAGTATTCTCGATGCCACCCGCAGCGATAATCTGGTCGGCTCCTTCATTGACTTAAGGGAAGCAGCCGCCGAAATCGGGGCCATCTGTGACACCTACAACAGCATTGATATCGATTTTACAGTTCTGCTGACCCATATCGGCATTGAAGAAGACAAAAAACTGGCCGCCATGCTCGACCCGGTCTGGGGCGTTGATATTATCATCGGCGGCCACTCGCATACCCTGCTGGACCAGCCGGAGGTTATCAACGGCATTCCCATCGTCCAGGCCGGCACCGGAACTGACCAGATCGGCCGCTTTGATATTGTGGTTGATACTGACAACAACAAGATTGACTCCTATCAGTGGCACTGTCTGCCCATCAATGAGACAAACTGCCCGCGGGACATCCAGCTGGAAAAGCTGCTGACATCCTATACCGATGTCACCGACAAAAAATACAACCGGATCCTGACCCGCTTCAAAAGAGTGCTGACCCATCCGCGGCGCAACCAGGAAACCGAACTGGGCGATCTGTTCTGTGATATCCTGACCGAATGTCTGGGTGTTGATATCATGTTTCTGGGCTCCGGCAGCATCCGGACCGAAAGTCTGGGCGAAGTTGTGACTTTCGGCAGCCTGTGCGAAGCCTTCCCCTATGATGACAAAGTGGAAATGCTGACGGTCACCGGCGCCCAGCTGCGCCATGCCCTGACATTTCTGCTGCGGGAGGAAGCCTTTGCCGGCACTACCGAGTTCTACCAGCTGCCCGCAGCGGTCAGTCTGACTTATGACCGGGCCCAAAAAAAGATAACCGCTCTGACTTTCAAGGGCCGGCCGGTCCAGGACAAAGATCTGTTTACGGTTGGCTTTCAGGAATACCACTACACCAACATTGACCGGTTCTTCGACCTTGATGTCAGCCAGTTGAAAACCAACGGTCCCAGCCGGACCCTGTCAACCGGGGTTATCGATATCCTGAGCGAGTATCTGGTCAACCACCAGCATCTTGATGTCAAAGCCGGCCGCCGCATCATCATTGCTGAATAAGCTGTATATTATCCCATCCACATAAAAACCGGCAGTTGATGCCGGTTTTTCAATATCAGATTACTCTTCCGGATGGTCCGGGCAGTCTTCCGGATTATCATCCGGTTTTTCAGCCGTTTCCGGCTGGGCTTCTTCAGCTGCCGCCGGCTCCGTTTCCTTCAGCTGGGCAATGACCTCTTTAGCCTGGTCAATCACGGCCTGCTGGGCATCAATATTCTCAATGAACTCTTTGATGCCTTCCTCGGTCGGCTGGCCGGCGGCATGCTGGCTGTGATAATAGGCGCCGATAGCCGCCTCGGCTTTGGCGATGGCTTTTTCGGCCGTCTTAATCTTTATGGTCTGCTTGCCGTAGGTTATAGCCTCGCCGGTCTTGACACTGACATCCTTGGCAAATTCGCTGACGGCCGTTCCGACCGTTTTGGCCGCCTCATTGACGTTATCTGAAAATGGCATAGTTTACTTCCTTTCCCTGCAATTTAATGCAGTTTCATGCAAAGCATCTATTAAGCCAGCGCTGCCAAAGCAGCGGTGTGACTTACTGCAGTTCGACATCAACAATATCAAGACCGTTTTCACTCAGCTGCTGGCAGATTTCGCCAATCGGCCGGTCCGTGCTGATATCGATGATTCCTTCCGCCAGCTGAATCTTGACAGCTGTTGATTCATCGGCCTGCAGCAGGCTGATCAGCTGGTTTTTCTGACGGCTGTCCTTCAGGCCTTCGACTTTAATAATGTAGTTCATTTCTTACCTCACCTCAAGCAATACCACGGCCTGGGCTGCAACACCCTGGCCGGCCCCGATATAGCCGAGTCCCTCTCCGGTCGTCGCCTTGACATTGACAAGGTCGCTTCCGCAGTGCAGATGGCTGGCTAAGGTTGCCCTGATCCGGGTGACATAAGGGTGCAGACGGGGTTTCTGCATCAGCACCAGGCTGTCGACATTGACAATGCCGTAGCCGGCATCCTCCATCATTTTGACAATCTGGTCCAGCAGCAGCAGCGAACTGATGTCCTTGTACTGCGGATCGCTGTCCGGGAAAAAGGTGCCCAGATCCCCCTTGCCCAAAGCCCCGATGATGGCTTCGGCAATGGCATGGGTCAGCACATCGGCATCCGAATGTCCCAGCAGACCCATTTCATAAGGAATCGTCACGCCGCCCAGCACCAGCCGGCGGCCGGCGACCATCTGATGGATATCTGTAGACTGTCCTATCCGCATTTCTATCACCGTCTTCAGTCTACCATATTTAACGGCCGTATGTTAAAATATGGCGAAGAAGGAAGAGGGTAAATATTATGGCTCAGGTAGCGGTTATCGGCCCCAGTTATTCAACGCAGGCCGTCTATCTGCACACCCCGCTGCAGCTTGACGGCTGCTTTAACGCTGACCACTGTCACAGTTATACCGGCGGCATGCATGCCATTGCCCTCAATCTGGCTTATCTGGGCGTCAATACCTGTCTGATCTCCAATTTTGGCAATGACGATGACGGCCAGAAAATGCTGCTGGATCTGGATAAAGCCGGGGTCATGGCTTTTTCGCATGATACTCTGACCCAGACGCCGACCGAATTCATCATCACTGACGGCCGCCATCTGCAGCAGCTGACCAACATGACCTACGATGCCTATCCGCATTCTTCTGACGAAATCCCTTCCCTGGCTCTGGAGAAATGCCTGTGGGGCATCATCAACCTGGTCGATACCCCTTTAGTGGAACAGCTTGTCCGCAGCCAGCCCCGGCGCCACTGGATCTCTTACCAGACCGTGCCGGACGAAAAGCTGCTGGCTTATTTTGATACCGTTGTCCTGCCTTATGATGACATTACCCAGACGGTGGCCGAGAGTGACTTTAACGCTTTGGCTGACCGCCTGCTGAGCAAGGGCCTGCCGCATTTGATCATTGACAATCGGGCCGCCGGTGTCTGGCTTTACGGCATTGCCGGCCGCCAGTATATTCCTATCGGCGGAGATGAAGACCGGATATATTATCTGGGCTGCAGCCAGCTGCTGACCGCCGCTCTGGTTTCCGGCTGTCTGGCCGGGCTGCGCTACCGCAAAGCGCTGGACATGGCCCTGCAGCTGGTCGCCGTCAAACGGCGGGTCCCTGAACTGATCTGTCCCCAGCTTCAATAAAAACGGCTCCGGCTGTCCCTCTGTACGGAAGGACGGCCTGAAAGCCGTTTTTTTATTTCTTTTACTTAAAATCTATACTGACCGCTAATCGCCGGAATTATTGTAAGTCATAACCCTGGGCAGATAATAGCGGCGGCTGACATTGCCTTTGATGACCGCCGGTTTATTAATAACGATATCGGCAGAGCTGATGTCACCTTCGACTGTCGCCAGCCGGCCCAGCACAACCTGACCGTCGGCGGCAATGCTGCCCTGCAGCCGGTTATTGATTTCAACATTGTGGCCGCTGATATTGCCGACAACCGTGCTGTCCGCAAAAGAGATGAACTGCTGCTGGGCTTCAATATCACCTCTGGCCTCGGCCCGGGGCATCACCTTGACCCCCAGTGCCTTGATCGGCCCGTTGACAACTCCGGACACAATACAAAAGCCCGCTGCTTCCACCCGGCCGCTGATATGACCTTCGACCAGCAGGTCGCCGGCCACATGCAGATCAGCCGCTACATTGGCCGTAGCGGGAATATAAGTCAGATTGGGATTGTTGAAATCGACCTCTGACATAAGCACCATCAGACCTTGAGAAACTGGGATACTTCCAGAATAAAGATCGTCGCTCCGCCGACCTGCACTTCGACCGGATAAGCGGCATAATGGCTGATATCAAAAGTAGCCGTAGCCGGCACGATTTCAGTGCGGCGCTTGCTTTCGCCTTTGATCAGCTCAACAACTTCATTGACCTTCTCGTCTTCGGTTCCGACCAGAAACGTGGTATTGCCGGCTCTCAGAAAACCACCGGTAGTAGCCAGCTTGGTAATAAGATAGCCATGTTCGGTCAGCGTAGAACTGACAGCTGAACTGTCATCATTTGAGACAATGGCAATAATTAATTTCATAAGGGTAGGCTCCTTTCCCATTTACAGTTTAGGCTTCATTTATGTACTTTATACGTTAAAGCGGATAAACATGATGTCGCCGTCTTTGACGACATAATCTTTGCCTTCCACCCGCAGCCGGCCGGCCTCTTTGATGGCCGCTTCACTGCCATAAGCAATTATATCATCATAAGCATAAACCTCAGCCCGGATAAACCCTTTTTTGAAATCTGTATGAATGACGCCGGCGCAGTCCGGCGCTTTCATGCCCTGGGTAAAAGTCCAGGCCCGCACTTCATCGGCCCCGACGGTAAAGAAGGTGCACAGATCAAGAATGTGGTAAGCCGCCGTAATAATGGCATCCAGTCCGGAGCATTTCAGTCCGGCCTGCTGCAGATACTCCTGCCGGTCAGCCTCATCAAGCTGGGCCAGCTCCTCTTCCATCTGGGCGGCAATGGCAATGACGCTGCTGCCTTCACTTTCGGCCAGCTGGCAAACCGCCTGGTAATACGGCGATTTGTCCGGGGCAGCTACTTCCTCTTCTTTCATGTTGGCAATGTAGATGACCGGCTTAGCCGTCAGCAGCTGGTATGACTTCAGCAGCTCGGCTTCGCTCTGGTCGAATGTCATCGCCCGGACCGCCTGGCCGGCTTCCAGCCCCGCCTTGATGCGGGTCAGCAGGCTGTATTCTTTTTCGGCATCCTTTTCCTTGGACTGGGCCTTGCGCTGCACTTTGGCAATGCGGTTGGCCACAGTCTCCAGATCGGCCAGCGCCAGTTCAACATTGACGATGCCGATATCCCGCAGCGGGTCGACCGACCCTTCCACATGGGTGATGTTGGCATCATCAAAGCAGCGCACAACATGGCACATCGCATCAACTTCCCTGATCTTGCCTAAGAACTGGTTGCCCAGGCCTTCGCCCTTGGAAGCTCCCTTGACCAGCCCGGCAATGTCGGTAAACTCAAAAACAGTCCGGATTGTTCTTTTCGGATTGAACATGGCACTGAGCCGGTCAACCCGCGGATCGGGAACCTCGACCGTTTTAACATTAGGCTGGATGGTGGCAAACGGATAATTGGCCGCCTCAACCTGGGAATGGGTAATAGCGTTAAACAGGGTTGACTTGCCGACATTGGGCAAGCCGATAATACCAGCGGTTAAAGACATCTCTATTCCTTCTTTCCTTGCTCATCACTGCTTGATTCAACAATCTTCTTGGCTTTCTTTTCAAACTCGCTGCGCGGCAGCAGAACGCTGTGGCCGCAGCCCAGGCATTTAATGCGAATATCGGCCCCCATCCGGATAATCCGCCACTGCTTGGAAAGATGACAGGGATGATCTTTTTTCATCTC
>CAYTET010000002.1:7817-13068 GCA_964436975.1 uncultured Erysipelotrichaceae bacterium | reverse complement strand
TGTCGTTCTTTTCCGGCTCGATACCGAACTTCTCCATGGTTTTTTTCTCAATGGCCTGCTTGTCTCCCAGCTCCTGCTCCTGGATCGCGCTCTCAAAGACGAGCTTTTTCATCTCCACGATATCGTTCAGTTTATAGCCGGTGATCATAGAATATGCTCCAGGTAGGCATCCTTCACATTTGCCATCAGCATCGCCACCGTCATCGGCCCGACGCCCTTGGGCACCGGGGTAATCCAGCCGGCGACTTCCCGGACTTTTTCAAACTGGCAGTCGCCGTGCAGATGGCCGTCAGCCCCCGTGGCTATGCCGGTATCGATAACAACCGCCCCCGGTTTGACATAGGTCTGGTCAAACATCTGGACCTGACCGGTGGCCGTAACCAGAATGTCCGCCTGCCGGCAGATCTCTGGCAGATCAGCCGTATGGGAATGGCACAGGGTGACTGTGGCATTATGATTGGTCAGCAGCATCGCCAACGGCCGGCCGACCAGCCGGCCCCGGCCGACAATCACGGTCCGGGCTCCGTCAACTGAACAGCCGGTCTGTTCAATCATGTAAAGAATGCCGCGCGGAGTAGCCGGAATTAGTTTGGGCTGACCGGCATACAGCTGCCCTAAAGAAGCCGGAGTCAGACCATCCACATCTTTATCCGCCGCTATCGTGCTGATAATTTCTTCCTCACTGTCCGCCAGACCGGCCGGCAGCGGCAGCTGGACAATAATACCGTCAACGCTGTCATCATCATTGAGCCGGCTTATTTCAGCCAGCAGTTCAGCCTTATCAGCTGAAGCAGCCATAAATACCGTCGTGCACATGATATGGCAGTTTTCACAGGCCTTTTCCTTCTGCCTGACATAAACGGCCGAACGCGGGTCATCGCCTACCAGAATAACAGCCAGTTGGGGACTGCGCTGTCCGGTATTCATCTTCTCGTCAACATTGGCTTTAATAGTATCCCGGACAGCCGCGGCCATAGCGGCTCCGTCAATAATCTGTCCCATTCCTAATCCTCCATGTCCACACTGTCTAACCATATCGTAACCGGACCGTCGTTGATCAGACTGACCTTCATGTCAGCCTGAAACTGGCCGGTTTCAACTTTAAGCGGGTAACTGCTCAAGATTTCATTAAACCGCCGGTACAGGCTGCGGGCCTGATCAGCCGGGGCGGCCTGGGTAAAACCGGGCCGGCGGCCGTGACGGCAGTCGGCATACAGGGTAAACTGGGAGACCGACAGAATGGCGCCGCCAATCTGGTCAACAGCCAGATTCATCTTGCCGTTTTCATCTTCATTGATCCGGATCTCATATATTTTGCGGGCCATTTTCTGCAGAACGGCTTCACTGTCGCTGCCGCAGAATCCCACCAGCAGAAGATATCCGCGGGAAATGGCACCGCAGACTTTTCCGTCAACGCTGACCTCGGCCTGGCTGACCCTTTGAATAAGTACGCGCATGTTTTCGCCTCTGCCTTATTTTAACCTATTTTCAGCCGTGATAGAATACCTGATAAGCAGGGAGGAAGACCAATGCCCGCCAAAAAACCGCCTTTAGCAAAAATGTATGAAGCCTACACCGCCATCGCGGACAGCCGGGTGGCTGTGAGCAGTGACAGCGCAGCTGTCAGATCATCCGACGGAGCGAAAACCTATACCGTTAAATGGCGTGATAATTATTACTGCAGCGATGACAATGCCACTTACTGGCAGAGCTATCCCGGCTATCCGGTTATAGCCGTTTTGCTGATCCAGCAGAAGATAACGGCTGACCCATCCCTGGTGGCCCTGTTTAAGGGTATCAACTGGCACCAGTTAAACAAGCAGTATAAAAATGACTATCAGGCCGCCGCCGCTGCGGTGCTGGACCGGCTGGATCCGGCCTTACGGCAGGCTGCCGCCGCCCAGGCCCAGGCTAATTATCAGACGCTGCTGGATCTGGATATCATTATCACCCGAAAACTATAAACAGCCGGATCATCACATCCGGCTGTCTGTTTTATTAGGGAATCCGGCTTAAGGCTGGCCTCTTATCAAATCGCCCCAGCCGTCAGCAACATATGTTCCGTCATCATTATAATAGCCCCAGTTGGAACCGGCATTATTAGGGTTGAGATCACCGTTTTCATATAAGGCTCCCTGACTGGAATACTGGAACTGATTGGTGCCGGGATCATATTTATACATGTCAAACGTAGTTTTGGAGGTATCGGATTTAGCCGCAAAGAAGATACGGAAAGTGCCGTCAGAAGGATTGGCCTTGACTACCCAGACATAATCATCGATAACTGCCTGCTGGGCCGGCGTCAGGGCATTATAGAACTTACTGGCCCAGGAATTAGGATTGGACAGCGCCGAACTGTTGACTGTCAGACTGGTCCGGCCGGCCGCATCCCACTGCTGACCGATAACAGTAGCCGCCGCCGCAAAGGCGGTGCTCTTTTTATAGACGGGATCAGAATCAAGATGCGAACAGACCACAATAAAGGAGCCGTTAGTTTCAATATAGGAATAAGTGCCGCCAAAGGGGCATTCGGTCTTGGCCGTCTCCTGGGCAAAGACATCATCGATATTTTCGTCATTAAGATAAGCCAGCTGCAGCCGGCTGCGCAGCGCATCGCGGTTGGCCGCACAGGCGGTGGTTTTGGCGCTGTTGATAATGCCCGTCATTGTCGGAACGATGATTGCCAGCAAGACAGCAATAATGGCGATGACAATAATCATCTCCATCATGGTAAATCCTTTTCTTTTCATCGGGTCCAGCCTCTAATTTCAAATAAACATTATCATTATTGGCCGTTAAATACAATCAATAACCTTATCAGCGTCCGGACTGGTAATTAAGAATGCCCCGCTGATACAGCGGCAGACTTATTCGGACCAGCACCGCCAGAAATCCCAGCCCAACCGCCAGAGCGGTCGCTCCCTGCCATAAAGGGCTGTCACACAGAAGCAGCCGCACCGGCATTACCAGCATGGAGGTCAGCGGCAGCTGGGACAGCACGATGCCAGCAGGTGAATCCATAAATGAGACCTGACTGTATAAAACCAGCAGATAGTAACCCAGCAGCAGGACAATATAAAGCGGGCCGGATAAGGCCGATGCCTGCTCCTCGTTGACCAGCTGGCTGGCCGCCACCAGCAGGATGATCTGAATCGTCAGCACGCCCAGCAGAATCAGCGCCAAAGCCAGGATGACATTCAGCGGCCGCAGGGCCAGTCCGCTGATATCAGCCAGCCCGTAATCCGCCAGCAGACTGCCGGCCAGCTGCGAAAGACCGGCCAGTTTGTCATAGCGGTAGCGCAGCAGAAAGGCTGTCAGCACATCCAGGGTTCCCAGCCCGCTTTGGATAAGCAGGGCCGCATACCCGGTCACAATCTTGGCTTTGAAATGCTCCCTGGCACTGACAGCGGTCAGAATGACTTCCAGGCTGTGCGTGCTTTTCTCGTAAACGACATCCGCCGCAATAGCCGAGCCGTAGCCCAGAATCAGAAAATAGACTACTGATATGATCAGCCAGAGATAATCCTGACCGGTGGCCGCCGGCTGGACGGTGGTGATGCCGGCCAGCTGGCTGCGGTAGTCATTGATGAAGCTGGCCTCTTTCAGATCCGCCTGCTGCAGATACTTTTCGGTTATTACCGTCTGGATGTCATCCTTGATCAGGGCCAGGATCGGCTCATCCACCGGCTGCTGGCTGTATATCGTCCAGCCGTCATCAAAATGCAGGATAACACTGCTGTCATCAGCCGGCTGGCTGCTGACTTTATAGCGGTACTCCTGATGGTCAAAGCGGCTGAAACGGTCGGCCAGGGAAGATGTGGAAGTATCCAGGCAGACGGTATCAATTACAGCCGTACTGATTCCGCCCAGCCGGTCCGCAAAAAACAGCGCCATGATTGCGGCGGCCAGCAGCAGATTGAAAACAATAGTTATACCGCTGGCAAATCTTTTCTTCAGCGCAAACCTGACTAAGACCTTCATGCCAGCAGCGGCTCCAATAGATCAGTTATGGTCAGCGGCTGCAGCCGGATTGACTGAATGAAGTCATAATCCCTGACCTGCTCCCACAGCCGCAGGGCGGCCGTCCGGTCCGCAATCTGATAGCGCTGGCGCTGCTGACTGCAGTGCACGGAAATAATGGCATCATCCTTCAGGCAGAAATCGGCCGCGGCCGTTTCAATTTCCAGAATCCGCCGGCTGTCGGTCAGCATCGACTGCCGGCTGGCTGTCAGTGCCACCTGGCCGTTGCGCAGGTAATAGAAATCATCAGCCAGACTGCCGACGGCTTCATACTGGTGAAAAGACAGGATGATGGTCTTGCCCCGGTCGGCCAGTTTTTTCAGCAGCTGCTGCAGCTGGCTGACGCTGGCCTGATCCAGACCGTTAAAGGGCTCATCACAGATCAGTACCATCGGATCGGTCATCAGTGCTTCAATCATGGCGACCCGCTGCCGGTTGCCCTTTGACAGCAGGCCGATCGGCTGGTAGCGCCGGCTGACCAGATCCATTGTCTGCAGCCACTGGCTGATCCGCATCTCCAGCAGATCTTCCTCCATGCCTTTCAGCCGGCCGAATAGCTTAAGCTGGCTGTCAATGGTGCAGTCGGTAAACAGACTGCACTGCTCCGGTACATAGCCGCTCTGACACGGCAGCAGCGGACCGGCTTCATAAAGAGCGGTGCCGCTGTCAGGCGGCAGCAGATTGAGAATAATGCGGAATGTCGTTGTCTTGCCGCTGCCGTTAGCGCCTAAAAGAGCCGTGATGCGGCCGCCGGCAAACTCCATGTTGACATCATCAAGCACTTTCCGGCCTTTAAAGCTTTTGGATATATGACTCAGTTTCAGCATAGGCCTGTCCTTTCTTCCGTTATGCCATATATATAGCCGTCAGGCCGCTTCTTTCCTGGACAGAGCATCCCGCCGGCTGTTGGCAGGCGGATGTGCTACAATGGCAGAGTAAGGAGGCAGTTATCATGCATAATGAAATCCGCATAACTTCTGATATGTTCTACATCGGCGGCAATGACCGCCGGCTGTCCCTGTTTGAAGGCGTCTACGCTGTTCCGGAAGGTGTTTCTTATAACTCTTATTTTATTGACGGAGCCAAGACCGTCGTCTTAGACACCGTCGACAAAGCCATCAGCGACTTGTTCTTTGAAAATGTCACTCATCTTTTGGCCGGCCGGCCGCTTGACTACCTGATTGTCAATCACATGGAGCCGGATCATTCGGCCGCCTTAATCCAGCTGGCC
>CAYTET010000002.1:0-7807 GCA_964436975.1 uncultured Erysipelotrichaceae bacterium | reverse complement strand
CCGCAGCTGACCATTGTCTGCACCAGTCAGGCCGGCCAGATGATCGACCAGTTCTTCCCGCAGCATAATCCGCTTAACGTTAAAACGGTTAAGGAGGGCGACACGCTGACTGTCGGCCGTCATACCTTCCAGTTTGTGGCCGCTCCGATGGTTCACTGGCCGGAAGTAATGGTCACCTATGACCAGACGGACAAGATTCTCTATTCGGCTGATGCCTTTGGCTCATTCAAAGCCCTGGCCGGGGGCATCTATAATGATCAGATTGATTTTGCCCATGACTGGCTTAATGAAGCCCGCCGCTATTACGGCAACATTGTCGGCAAATACGGCCCGCAGGTCATGGCCCTGCTGACCAAAGCGGCGGCCCTGGACATTAAAATGATCTGCCCGCTGCATGGCGTCATCTGGCGCTCCAATATCGACTGGCTCATCGGCAAGTATACCCAGTGGGCCACCTACACTCCGGAAGTAAACGGCGTTTTGATTGTCTATGCTTCCATTTACGGCCATACGGCCAATGCGGCTGAGATTCTGGCCGCCAAGCTTAATGAACGCGGGGTCAGTGAGATTGCCATGTACGATGTCTCGGTAACCCATTCACCCGACATCATTGCCCAGGCTTTCAAGTACAGCCACATTGTCTTTGCCTCTCCCACCTACAACATGGGCATCTTCTATGCCATGGAAAATGTGCTGGCTGATTTTGCGGCCCATCAGATTAAAAACCGCACTGTTGCCATCATTGAAAACGGCTCCTGGGCACCGGCCAGCGGCCGGCTGATGAAGCAGATCATCACCCAGATGCCGGATTTAACGTTACTGGAAAATACCCTGTCCATTAGATCAGCCCTCAATCAGGACACCGCCGCCCAGCTTGACCAGCTGGCCGATGCCATTTTTGCCAGTCTGCCCCCGGTAAAAGTTGGTACCAATGCCATGTATAAGCTGACTTACGGGCTGTTTGTTCTGACCGCCCGGCAGGATGAAAAAGACAACGGCTGCATTATCAACACCGCGGTGCAGGTCACCGATAAGCCCAAGCGGCTCAGCATCGCGGTTATCAAGGGCGGCAAAACACATGAGATGATTATGGCCACCGGCCAGTTCAACATCAGCATCATGACCGAAAAGTCCCGGTTTGAAACCATCCGGTGGTTTGGCATGCAGTCTGGCCGGACTGCCGATAAATTTGGCGAACCTTCAAGTGTGCTGCGGACCGATAACGGCATCGCCTATATTGCCGACGGCGTCAACGCGGTTATCAGCTGCAAGGTTATTTCCCAGACTGATATGGGCAGCCATACCATCTTCTTTGCGGATGTCACCGCTGAGAAAATCTTAAATGATGATCCTTCCCTGACCTACGGCTATTACCAGGCCAATATCAAGCCCAAAGCGGCAGCCAAGCCGGCGTCCGACGGCAAGATGAAACGGTGGGTCTGCAAGATCTGCGGCTACATCTATACCGGAACTGAACTGCCGCCCGATTACATCTGCCCGCTGTGCAAGCACGACGCTTCCTACTTTGAGCCATTGGATTAAGTCATCTTGTCTGACGGCATAAAACTAAAAAGCTGCCCGCTCTGATGATTTGATCAGAAAGCGGCAGCTTTTATTTCGGCCGGCTCTGCCAGCGGCTGGGAATGATTCCTTATCGGTCTTTGTTTTTGGCAACTGCGGCGGCTGCCTCAGCCAGAGTTAGCGGCTTTTCCTTTTTAAACAGACGGCCCAGCCACCCGCCGGCCAGAACCATAAAGACATTAAGGCACTCGAATGAATCAGCCGGGGCGTTCTTTCCTGAATCATCAGCCGTTTCACGGGCCATTTTCAAATAGACCGGCCAGCCCCTGAATAAACTTTCGGAAGTTAATAACTGGCCAAACGTGATGATTCCGGTCTTTTTAATGGTGCCATCCGCATAATAACGCCAGCCCCTGACGATAGCGCCGGCTTTGTCCGGAACGGTAACCAGAACTGCTTGCTGATGAAATATTTTTCCCAATTCAACAGCGTATTTGATAAAGACAGCGGTGTCCTTTCCTTTGTACCACAGTAAAAAGAAAGCTTCTTCATCCGCCCAGTCGATACTGGCGCCATCATCAGAAATATCGCCCCCGCGGCCATCAATGCGCAGCACTTCAAAGCTGTAAGTTTCGCAGTAACGGACTTTGCACTGCAGTTTGGCCGTGTTCAGTTTATTGACAGTCTGCCAATCCTGATGGCTGTCAGATCTGGGCCCGGTTCCAATCACCCCCGGGTAAATTCGGTTCATGACATCTTCATCCATATTCGCCGATATAAAAGCACAGACATGCTTCTTCACGCATTCCGCCGCCTGGGCCATTGTCGAAGCAATTAAGCAGTACTCGCAGACCGGCTTATCAGTCTCGGTGTAATTCATCTTTACCATCCCGGCTTTTTCAGCAAAACAGCTTTACAGCTATATCGAATCAGTTATTAAAAGACAGCTGTGGCATCATGAGCAATTCATCAACAAGAGGCCGGTACAGCATATTATCTTCAACCTTGGTGATGGCGGTAATGCGGGTTCCGCTGTCTTTTGAAGATGAGCCGCAGTGATAGACAGCCTCGCCCGGATATTTATAATCGATGAAAATGTAGCGGTCATGATATCTGCCGCCGCTGGTCTGAAAAGAAAGGTCAACATCAGGATATTCACTGCCAAAATCGCTTATCGTCGCTGCAGTCAGACTTTCCCTGTTTCTTAAATTGTCGCTGAACACAATTATCTTCACGGCCGGCTTGGCCGCCCGCAGCAATTCAAGGGTCTTCAGGCCTATGTAGTTGTCAACTACATATATGGAATGCCTTGCCGTTTTATAGATTTTGGCGTAGGCTGAGTCGGCTTCTATTTTTTCGCCGTCAAAGATTAGAAAATGTTTGTACATAGCTGGATCGATGAAATTCTCCATAACCTTTTCCAGTTTAAGCCCGGCCTCGGCGGTCGTCTTTTCCACCCCTTTAAGCCGCCGGTCTGTGTCCGCGGCATTTTCGCTGACTTTTGCGACCAGCTGCTTAAATTCTGTTATTCCCACCGTCGCCCTATTCTCAATTAGGTAGTCTTTCATGCCTTTGAACAGCCGAATGAGCGCCTTGCTCTGCGCAGCGGCCAGCGGACCTCTTAATACTGTCATAAGCATATAGATGCCCTGTTCGGTAAAGGCGAAAGGAAGATAGCGAGAGCCTCCTGACTGACCCGCAAACAAGTCTCTGCCTCGTGAGGTCGAATTTTTCGACCTCACCAAATTAACCTCCTCTTTTGTTATCTGAAAACGAAAATCCAAATCAAATTTTCCAATATTATTCTTCACCTGCTCATTAAATCTCTTCGTTGTGTATCCGTAAAGTTCAGCCAGATCAAAGTCCAGCATCACTTTTTGGCCGCGTATGAAATAAATTCTGTCTTTAAGTGTTCGGCTGTCGATTATTGCGACTCCGCTTTTTTCCTCTGTCATAATAACCCCCTTCAATAGTATTAATAGCCGTTTCCGGGTATTTTACCGCCATAACCATTCTGCTGGTTTGTCTGACCGGCCGGTTAACCGCATCCTATGTCTGATTGTTTGGGGATAAACTATTCTCCTTTTCTTTATTTACCATGGCAATAGACTTTGCCAAAGCCTTCTGCCAAACCGATTATAAGGCCTAAAAGGACCGCTCCGTTTAAAAACCCGTGGCAGGCACGGGCTTATGGGTCATAAAGCGGACATGATAGCGATGAATATAAGACCTGCAGGCAGCTCTTGCACCAAATATTAAATAATTACTGCCCCTGTTCGGCAATCGTCTTTTTAACATAACCTATGACATCCTGATGATTGCTGACATATGTACCGCTGGTATGCGGGGTGATGATGACGTTGTCCATATTCCACAGCGGGCTGTCAGCAGGCAGCGGTTCCTGTTCAAAGACATCTAAAACGGCTCCGGCAATAGTCTTATCAGCCAGCGCTTCAATCAAATCATTCTGGCGGACAATCGGACCGCGGGCAATATTGATAAGCCAGGCGGTCGGCTTCATCATCTTCAGAAAGCTGCCGTCCACCAGACCGCGGTTGGAATCATTCAGATCCATGGCGATGACCATATAATCGCACTGATTCAAAAATTGCTTCAACTGGTCAGGATAGTACATCTTCTCATAAGGAGCAATGTCACTGACCGCTGACCGCTTATACCCAATCATCCGGCATCCAAAGCCCTGCAGCCGGACAGCACCCTGGCGGGCAATGTCGCCGGCTCCCAGAAAGCCGACCACGGCGTCTTTGAGCATTATTCTTTCCTTATAACGGATATATTTCTTCTGCTGCTGGTTTTGATGCATGACGGGAAAACCCACGGCAATCATGCTGACGGCCGCAGCAATGTATTCGCCGATCGGCTGGGCATAGACTCCCTCCGCCCTGATTAATTTCAGGTGATGGCGGCTGATGTAATCATGGTCCACTGCATCAATGCCGGTGGCGATGGATATCAGCAGCCGGCAGCTGGGCATCCGCTGCAGATTGTCCTCACTCATTTCATTGGGATTGCTGACAAGGACTTCAGCATCCTGAATGCCGCAGACATACTGGTTTGCGGTATCATTCTCTGCTAAGGCTTGATAAAGATAATCTCTGGTTACACAAATTTTCATGGCTGGTCTCCTGAATTTTATTATAGCGGTGTTTTGGCATATAATTAGCGATAGATTACATCAAATATTTGTATTTTAGGAAAGCAGATCGCGCGAGGCAGCTTTATGAACTTCTTTCTGATTCTGGCTTATCTGTTCTTCATCGGTTCAACGGCCGGCTGGGTCATTGAACTGTTCTTCCGCCGCTTCATTTCCCGGGCCAATCCGCAGCGCAAGTGGATCAACCCCGGCTTCTGTGTCGGCCCTTATCTGCCCTTATACGGCTTTGGCCTGTGCATCATGTACCTGCTGGCCAGCTGGGGCGATGCCATGCAGCTGAGCGGAATCGGCGGCCGGCTGGCAATGCTGGCGGCGATGGCCGTCAGCATGACAGCAATCGAATATATTGCCGGTATCACCTGTCTGAAGGGCTTTAAGATCCGCCTGTGGGATTACAGCGGAATGTGGGGCAATGTCCAGGGGCTGATCTGCCCGCTGTTCTCCCTGATCTGGGCAGCGGCCAGCGCCGGCTACTATTTTCTGATTCATCCCTATATTCTCAATGCTTTGGCCTGGCTTTCCCGCAATTTAGCCTTTTCCTTCTTCATCGGCTTCTTCTTTGGCATTCTATCCATCGACGTGGCTTATTCAGCCAATCTTGTTTCCCGTATTAAAAAGTTCGCCGATGACAATGAGATCATCGTCCGCTACGAAAGTTTGAAAGCCCATATTCATGATGTGCAGATCGGTCTCAAGCAGAAAGCCCACTTCATGTTTCCCTTTGCCTCCAGCAAGTCGCTGCTGGAAAACCTGAAGGAGGCCCAGGAAGCCTGGGAAAAGCGGATTAAAGATAAGTAATCTTCATCCTTTTGGCAGCGCTGTCTTACTGCCGCCGGTCTTATTCGCAAAAAAAGGAATCATACGACTCCTTTTTTTAGTTATCAGGCTGTTTTCTTATCAGCGTTTTTATGATCCGGATGCGTTCCGTCATCATAAACTATCTTAATCCGGCGCTGGGCTCCTTCGCCCTCGCTTTCGGTTCTGACATTAGGGAAATTAGACAGCTGCTGGTGAATAACCTTGCGTTCATCATTGGGCATCGGCCCCAGCCGGGCTGATACATGGGTCTTGGCCACGGTCTTGGCAATGCGCTCAGCCATGGATTTAATCTTCTCGTAACGCTCTTCCTTATAGCCGTTGACATCAACAATGATGCTGAGGCGTCTTTTGAACTGGGCGTTGGCAGCCGCTTTGACTACCGTATTGAAAGCCTGCAGGGTCTGGCCGTTTTTGCCAATGAGAATGGAATTATTCTCGGCATCCATGGTGACAAAGATGCTGTCATCATCGGCCTTTTTGACTTCAACAAAATGCTGCACTCCGATATTCTCAAAATACTGGTTGACGTAGCCTTCGATAAAGGATACGACTTCATCCATGGTGTAGGCTTCGATGGTGGCTGTCTTGCCGATGCCAAACAGGCCGCCTTCTTTTTCTTCGATTACATAGTAGATGATTTTATCAACTTCGCAGCCCTTTTCAGCGGCCACGCTCTGTAAAATCTCACTGACGGTCTTGCCACTATACTGTTTCACGATCGATGTACCTCCATTGGATAAACAGAGTCTTGACGATGGTGATTATGGAAGAAGTGGCCCAGTAAAGCGACATAGCGGTCGGCCAGCGGATTCCCAGATAGGCAATCAAGGCGACCATGCTGTACATCATGATGCTGGTCTGACCCTGGGCACCGGATTTGGCATTGTCAGCGTAAGCCTTGTAATTCTTCTGTGACTTCTTTTTCTTCTTGGCCAGATACTGCGGCAGCTGGGTTGAAATGAACTGGCAGATGACCATCACCACCCAGATGACAACCAGAATCCATTCCGAGCTGAATGACTTAAAGGCATTCCAGGGTGTCGTTACAAGCTTGACTCCGAAAATGGAGCCGTTGACAACGGCATCGGCTCTTTGAACCGCATAGTAAACCGCAATCATAATGGGCAGTTGCAAGAAAGGCACCACCATCGCCGACAGCGGGTTTATCTTATACTTTGTATACAAAGTCTGCATTTCCTGACTCATCATCAGTTTGGAGTTTTCATCCGTGCGGCCTTCATACTTGGCCTGAATCTTATTCATCTCCGGCTGCAGCATCTGCAGACGCTGCGAGGAAACGGTTGATTTAACGGATAAGCCGAAAGTCAGGATGTTGATGGCCAGAGTGGTCAGAACGACACCCCAGACTGGGCTGTGCAGCTGAGCCGACAGCCAGTTGATGCATAACGCCAGCGGCCAGACTAATATTGCGCTGAAAATGCTCTCATCGCGGATTTCCGACCAGGTGGTTGTCAGGTAAATAATTCTTTCAGGCAGCGTATTGCCGTTGGAATCAACGTTGGTCGTGCAGGCGGTCAATATGGCAACCATACCTACAACGAACAGCACCAGACGTACTTTTTTGTTGCTGAGCAATTGTTTCATTTGATTCTCCCTTTATGGTTCGTCTATTTGTTATTATATACTTTTTCCAATATATCATTCAATGCCTTCTTGCTGGTCTGATAGTCATCGACCGCATAGCGGGAACGGATGATAATTATAAAATCATACTTCCCATCAAAATCGATCAGTTCAGCCGCCATCATGCGCACCTGTCTTTTTATCCGGTTGCGGACAACGGCATTGCCTCTCTTCTTCGAAACTGAGATGCCCACCCGGCCTTTAGCCAGCTGCTTGGGGCTGTAGTACACAGCAAAACTCCCGTTGGTATAGAAGCGGGAGGAATGGATAATGCGCTGAAATTCCTTATTATCCGTAACCCGTAAGGCTTTTTTCATGGGCAAGTCAAAAAGAACTGCTTAGCGCAGTTCTTTATGCACACAATGATTTTCTGCCGCGAGCCCGCCGTCTGGCTAAAACTCTCCGTCCGCCGGGTGTTGCCATCCTGGCCATAAAGCCATGGCGTTTTGCATATTTTCTTTTGCTTGGTTGATAAGTTCTCTTCATTGATTGGCCTCCTATTCTCTCAAACGCTAAAGAGCAATTGCGTTATTGATTGTACAACAAAACAGGGGCACAAGTCAAACAGCAGGCCGAATCATCCGCTCAGTGTATGTATGACTACAATTGATGTGAGACCAAGAAAGGGTTGAAGAAAGGCAGGATTCT
>CAYTET010000001.1:50966-59532 GCA_964436975.1 uncultured Erysipelotrichaceae bacterium | reverse complement strand
CATTGTAGCTGTTCTGCAGAATAAAAGCCGCCAGCCGGCTCTGCACGTTTGAATTGGTATGGGCGGTTATGGTGTTGTCGAGCTTGGTAACGGTAGAAGCCAGAAAATGGGCGATGAAGCGCAGAAAGCGGTTGTCATTCAGCAGCATTTCCCGGTGCTTGTTTAAATTGATGGCCAGACAGTAGCTGTCTTTGACGGCCTGGACGCTGCTGGTCGGCGGATAGTTCCACAAGGAGGCAACTTCGCCGATAACCCGGAAGGTTTTCGAACCGCCATAGGAGACCAGAGTGCCGGTGGAAGCCAGGGAAATATAGCGGCATTCACCTTCAACAATAAAGAACAGGTATTCCGGAATGATCCCTTCGGTGATGATGCAGCTGCCTTTTTCAAAGAAGAAGAGTTTGGTGATAGCGGTAACATCGCTGTCAAAAAGAGCCTTGAAATTATTCTTCTTCATATAGCGCAGGGCCAGCGGGGCATCATTAATTTCTATCATGTAATTATTTTACCCTAAAACATGACATATGTCATAATTAATAAAAAGGTCATAATGCTATGATGAAGCCGAGAAGGGGTATTCCCCGGGAGGAAAAACGATGAAGAAGTTTTTAACCTTATGCCTCGCCTTGCTTCTGACGCTGTCCATGGTGGGCTGCGGCACCCAGGACGGCGGAACCGACGACAAAAAATATGCCGACATTAAAATTGCCATGGTCTCCGACACGGTCGGCACCGACCAGTTCATTCTGCAGGCCAAAAACCAGCTGCAGTCAATGGCTGATGAATACGGCTTTACGGCCTCATTCATTGAGTGCACCAGCACGGATGACTGGGAGCAGAAATCACGCAATGCCTGCGAACAGGGCTATAACCTGATTGTTGCTGTCGGCTGGACCGGCGCCGATGCCATGAGCAAGCTGGCTGATGAGTTTGCCGATATCCAGTTTGGCATTATCGATACGGCCGCATCCAATGAGCGTGTCATGTCCATCAAGTTCAATACGACCGATGGCTGCTATGTCTTAGGCGCCATGATCGCTACCGCTTTTGCAGATGATACCAAGTTCGGTTACATCGGCAATTTCCAGCAGCAGTCCAATTTTGAATATAAGTATGGCTTTATGGAAGGCGTCAAGTCCGTCAACCCCAACGCGACATTTGTGGCCGCTTATGCCGATACCTACAGCGATACCTCCGCGACTTATAATAAAGCGGCTGAAGTTGCCGCAGCTTTAGGTGATGAAGGCCACTTCATCATGGGCTCGGTTGCCAACAGCGCCAATGCCGGCATCTACCAGTTCTGCCTTGACCGGGCTGCTTCCGGCAAGTCACTGATTTATACCTCCGGCTTAAGTGTTGACCAGACAACCCAGGACAATCCTTATATCATTACCGGTCTGACCAAGAATACCGCCATTGCCATGAAGGCCATCGTTGATGACTTCTTAGCTGACGGCACGGTTACCGGCGGCGTTTCCACCTTAGGTGTTACTGACAATGCCTTCTGCGTTGTCGGTGTCAACTTCGATGCCAATTACCGCAATACCGACATCATGACGGATGCCGTCATCGCTGCCGGCACCAAGGCGACCAAAGATTTAGCCGACGGCACGGTTGTGCTGCCGTATGTCATGGAAGCCGATTACGCTGGTTAATAATCAATAGTTAATGATAACTGTGTGAAGAGGTTTCTCTTCACACAGTTATTTGAAAGGATTAAAGCGATGATTCTTCAAATGACAAACATTGTCAAAACGTACGGCAAAGTCGTCGCCAATGACAATGTCAGCATTGATCTCAACGAAGGGGAGATCTTGGCCATCGTCGGTGAAAACGGCGCCGGCAAATCGACCCTGATGAAGATTCTGTATGGTCTGGAAGAGCCGGACAGCGGAGAGATTTTTGTCCGCGGCCAGCCGGCGGTCATGCACAGCCCGATGGATGCGATGAAGCTTCACATCGGCATGGTCCAGCAGCACTTTATGCTGTTCGGTCCGCTGACGGTCACTGAAAACATTGTCTATAACAATGAAGTCTCTAAGCACGGTTTTTTTGACCGGGCCCGCAACACGGCCAAAGTCAAAGAGCTGTCGGCCCGCTACGGCCTTAATGTTGACCCTGACGCCATCATTGATGACTGCCCGGTCGGCACCCAGCAGCGGGTGGAAATTCTCAAGACCCTTTACCAGAATGCTGACATTATCATTTTCGATGAACCCAGTGCCGTTTTGACGCCCAATGAAATTGATGAACTTTTACAGACGATGAAAAGACTGGCGGCGGCCGGCAAGAGTCTGATTCTCATTACCCACAAGCTCAATGAAGTTATGGCAGTGGCCGACCGGATAACCGTCATGCGCAACGGCCGGCTTGTTTCAACAGTGGCTAAAGCCACAACCACCGTCGATGAACTGTCTTACCTGATGATCGGCCGTCACACGGCCAATCTGGATATTGAAACCCAGCCGCAGGGCCAGCGTCTTTTGGATGTAAAAGATCTGACCATGGGCTCGGATTTAGGAAAAAAGGTTTTGGACAAGGTCAGTCTTTATGTTGATGCCGGCGAGATTGTCGGCATTGCCGGTGTCAGCGGCAACGGCCAGAGCGATCTGGTCAAGTGCATCACCGGTCTGCAGCAGGAATATGAAGGCACGGTGACCGTCTGCGGCCAGGATGTTTCCAACAAGGGAGTGGCCGCTGTCCGGCAGGCCGGTCTTTCCCATATTCCGGAAGACCGCTATCTGTGGGGCAGTGCCAAAGATGCCACGCTGGCTGATAACCTGCTGATGGGCCGCCAGCATGACCCGCAGTTTTCCCGCCACGGCATTCTCAGCCAGAAAAAGATTGACGCCTATGCCGATGAGCTGATCAAGGAATACTGCATCAAGGCTGACAGCAGCCGCCAGCTGATGAAAGAACTGTCCGGCGGCAATGCCCAGAAAGTCATCGCTGCCCGCGAGATTGAGCGCAGCTGCCCGCTGACGATTGCCTGCGAGCCGACCCGGGGCATTGATATCGGCGCCATGGAATTTGTCCACCAGCGGCTGGTCAACAAAAGGGATCATCAGGGCGGCATTCTGTTGGTGAGCAGTGAGTTAAGCGAAATACTAAAACTGAGCGACCGGATATATGTCATGTATAACGGCCGGTTCAATTATGAGTTCAAGCACGGCCAGGTTGATGACCACCGTCTCGGCATGCTGATGCTGGGAGGTGAAATCCATGAAAATTAAGGAAAGACTGACCAGACTGCTGAAGAGTCTGACCTTCCCGCTGATTGCCATTGCGGCCGGCTTAGTTGTCGGCGGCATCATCATGGCGGCAACCGGCTATAATCCGTTTACCGGCATTGCCGGCCTGATTACCGGCGGCTTTCTATCCAAATATGCCATTGCTTCAACCCTGACCCGGGCCACGCCGATCATCTTTGCCGGTCTGGCAGCCGCCCTGTCTTGGGGCAGCGGCTATTCTTCGATGGGAGCCCAGGGTCAGATGATTGTCGGCGCCATTACCGCTGCCATTGTCGCTCCCCGGCTGCCCGGTCCGGACTTTCTGGTGGTTATCCTGACGCTAGTGGCCAGCATGGCGGCCGGCGCCCTGTACTCGCTGCTGTCAGCGTTTATCAGTGCCCGCTATAATGCCTATCTGCTGATCATCACCCTGATGTTCAACTATGTGGCAGACTATATTGCCTCTTATCTGACTAATTATGTCTTTCTGGATCCGTATGCCGCTGACAAGCTGGCCATCCAGACCGAGAAGATATCGGGCTCGATACTGCCGCGCATCTTTGAAAGATACACGACCCATTACGGATTTATCATCGCGTTGGTCTGTGTAATTGTCATCGCGTTTATTATCAAAAAGACCAGCTTTGGCTATGAAGCCCGCATGGGCGGACTGAATGCCGGCTTTGCCGAATACGGCGGCATCAAATCCAAGAAGACAATGTATAAGGTTCTGATGCTCAGCGGAGCCATTGCCGGACTGGGCGGAGCCTGTGAAGTGCTGGGCACCAAATTCCGGTATGTGGATAAAATGATTACCTCGCCGGGCTATTCCTGGACCGGCATCACCGCCTCGCTGATGAGCGGCTATGATATCGTCGGTGTTCTGGTAAGCTCCATCTTCTTGGCCGGCATCACCATCGGCGGCTCGGCTATTGAGCTGACGCTGAACATCCCCTCAGAGATCACGGCCATTATCCAGGGTGTCATCACCATGCTTGTCACCGCCCGCTTTGTTGTTCATCTGCATAAAAAAAGGGCTGAGCGTAAAGGGGGTGAACAGAAATGAATTTCAGCTGGACCTATATCAGTGCCATTATCAGTTCAACCTTCAGGATGTGCTCGCCGATACTGCTGTGCTCTTTAGCCGCAGCGCTGTGCTCCAAGGCCGGTGTCTTCAACATCGCCATGGAAGGCGCCATGATGCTGAGTGCCTTCTTCGCTATTGTGGTCAACTTCTTTACCGGCGGCAATGTTCTGCTGTCGATTCTGGCCGGCGTTTCCGCGGCCATGCTGGTGTCGGCGGTTCTGGCTTTCTTCATCATCCGGCTTAAAGCTTCGCCGGTGGTGGTGGGCATGGCTATCAATACCATGTCAACCGGCCTGACCACTTACCTGATGTATGCTTTCTTCAACACCAAAGGCCTGTTCCAGGATTCCTCGCTGGTCGGCCTGCATAAGATAACACCTTTCTTTGCCAGCTTCTGGCCGTCGCTGGCCCAGATGTTTGACGGCCTGACCGCCCTTGACTATCTGGCCTGGGTTATTGCCATACTGATGTTCATATTCTTATATAAAACGGTCTTGGGCTACCGGATCAGGGCCATCGGCATCAATAAGGAGGCCGCCCGCAGTCTGGGCACTCCGGTTGAGAAATACCAGTTCTGGACCATGACCTTATCAGGAATTCTGTGCGGTCTGGCCGGGGTGCTGCTGTCGATGGGCTCGGTCACCCTGTTTATCCAGAATATTACCAGCGGCAAAGGCTATATTGCCATGACCGCCAACAATCTGGGCCATTCCCATCCGCTGGGAGTGGCAGCCGCCAGTCTGTTCTTCGGCATCTGCCAGTCCATCGGCAGTTTCCTGCAGCAGACCTCCTTAAAGGGCCAGATCACCGGAGCTATTCCCTATGTAGCCACCATACTGGCCTCAATCATTACTTCGGTAATCAGCCAGAAGCGGAAAGAAAAGAAAATCAAAGCAGCCTTGGCTCAGAAAGAGTCTTAGAAGGGTTTATTAAATGACCATAAGATTTGCGCATATTTCAGATCTGCATTTTTCGACTGACTATAACGACAAAGCCGGAGAGTACAGTGCGATTATGATGAGAATGGATGATCCCTTCAGCCAGCTGCGCTCCGTTTTTGACGGCCGGCAGGTCGGTCTTGATTTTGTCCTGCTGTCAGGGGATATCTGTGAATATGGCAGCGTTGCCGAGTATGCCTATGTCAAAAGATGGCTGGTCAATTATTTCGACTGCCCGGTCTATGCGGTCAGCGGCAATCATGAAGACAGGACTGCTTTCCGCAAGGGCTTTCTGCAGCAGGAGGATGATGGCATCCTATTTGAAGATCATATTGAAAACAAGGCCCGCATCATCTGCCTGGACAGTTCCAGTCCGGATTATAAAGACGGTTTTATCAGCGAGGCGAGCTGTCAGAAGCTGGCGCAGGCTTTGGAACACAAGACCAGTCTGCCGACTCTGCTGATGACCCACCATCATCTGTTTGCCGAGCAGTCTTCCATGCCCCGGGCCCAGTATCCGGCCGGCTTTGCCGACATTGTCAGAACCGGGGGCCTCAAGGCCATTTTTACCGGCCACACCCATCATATCTATACTTCCGTCTTTGAAGGCGTGCCCTATTATACCACCGGGGCTTTCTCGTTTGCGGCTGAGCCAGTCAGCGGCCAGCTGGATTTTTACCAGCATCCTTCCGCCCTGCTTTTTGAGATCGATGACAAAGGCCGGCTCAGCTGTGAAAAACTGGATAAGGGACGCCAGCGCTATCTGGGCGCCCTGAAGCTATAGAAAAGAGAGGTAATTGAAATGCAAGACGAAGTTTTTAAAATTGTTCTGCTGCTGGCTCTGCCGGCTTCCGGCAAATCGGAAGTCCGCCACCTGCTGGCTGAAATGGATCCGCAGGTTTTAAAGGAGCAGTTCCATATCGGCCCGACTTTGCAGCTGGATGATTTTCCCTATGTGCACTTCATGCGCTGTGTGGACAGCGCTTTGGAGAAAAGGGGCCAGCCGCGGCTGTTCTATAAAGCTGATGACGGCCGGTTCATCAACGACTATGACTGGGGCACTTTAGTGCAGCTGCTCAACCAGGACTATCATGATCTGCTCGGCCGCAAGTTTGTGGCAACAGACGATGCCGCCCAGTATCTGTTTGACCGGCTGGACAGCGCCGGGGCTAAATGCGGTATCAAGCCGCGGCTGGCTATGCTGGATGACAGTATCGCAGCAGCCATCAAAACTGATCTGCAGGCTGAAGCAGAAAAGATCATTGATGAGAAGCAAAGCAGCTATCCCGACAGCTTTGACGGCAAAACGATAATCATTGAAGCCGCCCGGGGCGGCAGCCAGGGTTCGCTGATGCCGCTGAGCGGGGCTTATGGCTACCAGTATTCACTGGCCCAGTTTGATCCGCAGATCCTGCAGCAGGCCAGCATTCTGTACATCTGGGTCAGCCCGGAAGAAAGCCGCCGCAAAAATGCGGACCGGGCCAATCCGGATGATCCCGGCAGCAATCTGTTCCATGGCGTGCCCATGGCCGTGATGCTGGGTGATTACGGCTGTGATGACATGATGTATCTGTGCCAGGCTTCGGAGAGGCCGGACACCATTACCGTACAGGCTGACGGTGTCAAATACTACCTGCCTATCGGCATATTTGACAACCGGGTTGATAAGACTTCCTTTCTGCGGGCGGACAGCCAGAACTGGGACAAAGAAAGAGTTGCCCAGGTCACTGCCGGCATCCGCCAGGCTACTGACACCATGTTTGCCAGCCGCCAGAAGTAAAACAAGACTGATAAAAAGGAGCTGTAACGAAATAGAAGGCATTGAAGAAATGCCACCAGACGTTACAGCCTTTTTTATGGGCCGGGTCAAAGCGAAGGTGATTCTGGCATCAGAAAATGCCTTATGCCCAAGCAACGTTTAAAAGCCGTCAAAGAAGACATACCTGCGCTATTGCCAGCTGCCCTTTCCGACAGTCCGGATAGAATAGCTCTCTGGACTGACTGATCTGCTGTCTGATAAGAGCTTTGCCTGCACTTCTGCCGGCCCCGGCTAAGACTTAGAAGTCGTCATTTCCTCTGCGAACATGACGATTTTTTGTTGGACCGGCCTGATTACCCGTTACAGCCTCTGTATGGGCATTCCGCCGGATTTAGGCATCATAGATGTACTATTTACAACATAAAAATAACTGATTACAACATGACGTGAGATTTTTTCTCCCTGATTATTAGAATTTAATCAGATTAAAGAGGTGAGCAGGGTGATGGCGCATTGGCACACGCCCTTCGTGCTCGGCAAAGATAATTTTTGAGCGGTTATTTTTTATCGACTCTTTCCGGCGCATGAGAACAGCGGTGCCATACATTACCATTCAATAATGCAACATGGGCAGTCAAAGTAAGTTAAAAGCAGAAAGTCTGCGCCCAGAAAAATAGGTGGGACCAGCACGGTGCTGCCTTTTAGGATAAAAAATTCAAGAAAGAAAGGAATTTTTGTAACATGAATATTAAGGCAAAACACAGTATGCCCAAACGCTTTTTGGCAATTTTACTGTGCATGATTATGACCCTCGGAGTAGTTCCGGTCAATGCCAAGGCGGCGGGGAGCAATAATAATGCCATTACCGCTGTAACCGCGCCGGACAAACTCACCAATTCTTTAGCAAACATCACGGCACTGGCGGACACCGCCAGCCGGCTCGGCAACTCAAAGAGCATCCCCGGTTATGGGGTCCTGCCCGACCAGCCGGCAAGCGAAGGAAAAGAAAATCTCACTTCCTACACGCCGATACGGCAGTCCGATGCTCCATTGACTGATGATGAGCTTCGCACCAGTATGGGCGAATCCTATATTCGCGTCAATACAACCGGAGGAGGAGTTTTGACTTCGGCAGACGGTATAAACTGCGACAACTATGAGATCGGCAAATCCGGTTCCCAGGATTTTCTGATCGATATATACGGGGTGTATCCGTCGTCTGTTACAAGCGGACGTAAACTGATTATCACTCTGCCGCTGGGCTACACAATAAATGACAGTTCATGGCCCGTGGATCTTGCCAGCGTGCTGGCCGGCGGAGCTGCTGTCTATACGCAGACTGCGGCCGGCAATGTATATACACTGAATGTTTTGGACGGCCAGGTCGTCCCCTCTGTTTCGGCGACGGTCAGCATACATCAAAACGCTGCCGAAATCCTGAACAATGCGGTGGCTGGGACGGACCTCGCTTTCGAAATGGTCCTGTCAGTGAACGACGTCAGCACTGCCAAGTCATTCACCCTGTGCGACGTCACCGCACCCACCTATACCA
>CAYTET010000001.1:48748-50956 GCA_964436975.1 uncultured Erysipelotrichaceae bacterium | reverse complement strand
CCTGACCCAGTATGACAAAGACATTGTTGACACGCCGGATATGATTTATGCCGCCCACAGCGGTACGACGCTGCTGCAGCATGATACCGGCATAGATGGTGTGGGTGGAAACCTTATTGCCGTTACCCATAAGACGGAGGGATGCGTGGGAAAGACCCTGTCATTTATAATTCCCCTGGCTATCAGAAATACGTTAACTTCTCCATCGGCGACTCTGTATTTCACGCCGGACAGTACTGGCAAGCCGATTAAGGTAACTACGGCGGGATCCGCTTATATGAGCAGAAACAATACCGACTGCACATATACTTTTACGCTTGACGGAGCAGCTCTGGCCGGCGACTGTTTAAAGAAAAATTCCGGTAACACTGTTTATGAGACGATGGAGCAGGCGGGGACGTTCACACTGGTCTCGCCGGTACTCTGCCAGTATGGAACTGAATGGTATATAGATATTGCTTCTACCGGCACGCTGAGCGGAACGCCGGCCGCCATGGGCACCACAGTGACGCTGAAAGGAGCATCGGCGTCTTCCCTTACCTGGGATGCACTGGACGGAAAACAGGGTACCGGTACCGCATCCGGAGATACCTGGGTCTACAACTATAAAAACGCAGCTACGGACAATCTGACACTGAGCGTTTCGAGCTCAAGCAATATTACCTGCAAACAGGGCACTGACAGCGGGACATATAAAATTGTCTCTTCTTCGTACTCCTTCAATTATGGAAGCCGCCCCGTACCTACCATTATCATGGGCACGCCCCAGAACGGCAATGGAATGCACAGCAATTTAAAGGTCACCTATGAGTATGAGGAGGCATACAGCCCGATAGCACTGCATAATGGCGGATGGAACTTCAGCATTCCGGATAGTTACCCGGATCTGATGACGGTAACGGTCACCACCATTGACGATGCCGGAGAAAAAACCACAAAGGATTATTCCTATGATAACAAGACTTATATTGACATGGGTGGCTGTCTGGACGGTGTAGCGGCTTTTAATCTTTCCGACCATGTATACATATCTAAGATAGTTTTGACTTATGGCGATGTTTTAGGCCGCAACAATGCCGAAAAACTGTTTGATGCGATCTACCGCAGCAAGTCTAATACCGTTGCCGGAAAACTCAGCGGCACCGACGAGATTCCGGACAAATACAAAGCGTCCATCAAAGTCACCGCCAGCTCCGACCAGGTTAAGGAAGTGACCGCTACAAGCTACGTAACGCTGACCGAGACATATGACAATTACACGGTGTACGCCAATGACTTATCGTCAACCAAGGTATCGGTGAATGACGGTTCGTCGATCTATTCTTTGGAGAATGCCAAACAGATTGCCAGGTTCACCTGTACCATCGAGAACGATATGATGGTCTATGACGATACTAATTATCCGGTGGTGGTGGTATCAGGGGATGCCGTGGAGATGACAGACGCGCTGAAGTATGCCTATTCATCTCCGGCGTATGTTCCTATTGCCTACGCGGATGAAAAGGGAAACGTCATTCAGATAACGGATCCGTCAGTATACTATTGGGATACAGGAAGTTATTATTCAAATGCCTATCGCTACTATGATCTGGCGGCCGCCTTTGCCGACAATGGCAGCGCATACGCCACCAAACTGTATCTCAGAATCACCGGGATCAACAGCTGCAAGCTGTCCACGGTCAGCAGCAAGACGACCTTTGGACTTTTTGCCCAGAAGATAATGCCGGGTTATCTCAACTATGATGAGCTGATCGGCACAGCAGCGGCCGCCGATCTGCCGGTGAGCCTGCCGTTAACCGTGGCAGTGGAGTGCAAGTACGAAGACCACAGTGCGACCGAAACACATGTTACAACAGCCGCCGGAAAGAGCGTCTCCTTTGTTCTCGGCACGGCTATGACGGCTAAAAGCGCCGTCTGGACCAAGTATGACGTCTTCTTCCACGAGGGGACAGGATACTATACTCTGGCTGAGCTCAGGACCAACGGGACCAGTTGGGCTATAGACAGTAAAACTATGACCGTGGACTTCACTGACACTGATCCGGAGCTGCTGGCTCTGACGACGTTTCTCTCTTTTATAAAATCCAACGATAATACAACCTTACGGGCACCTTTTACCGTGACCTATACTACCAACAAAAAAACCGAGGCGCAGACATACAGCCATTCCCCCACCAGCCACAACGACAGTGAGGCCAGCGGAATTAA
>CAYTET010000001.1:41947-48727 GCA_964436975.1 uncultured Erysipelotrichaceae bacterium | reverse complement strand
GACGGGGAATACCTGACCAGTCTGAAGGTCACGTTTACCGGAATAGACAGCGGGGCACGGCCTACCATCGATCTGTGCAGAAATGCACTTCCTGCTGTTTATCCAATCAGTGGAAAGATCATTGGAGGAGACTCTTATGACCAGCTTTATGCCAAGGCCACAGTTTCCGCAACTGATATTTTCGGCACAGAGTACGGCAGTTTTGCGGCGGAGGGCGCCAGCAAAAAACTGAACATCCCTACCCGGTCTCTGACATATAGCAATTTGTACTGTGGTATCAGCTATGAAAACGCCGATACCGGCACGGCGCAGGGCAGTTCCTTTGCTGCTGACTTCAATTTTGCGACTGTTGCCGATGGTTACACACCGACAGGATCCTTTATTGTGCAGCCGGTGTTTTACTTTAAGATAGACAGCGACTTTGTTCCGGATCTGACGGCCGGCGTGTACACCACAGAATACAACTGGGAGACAGGAGAGAGTACCAATATCCCGCTGGAGGCCTTTTATGTTCCGGCGGGCACCGGTACAGGTTACTCCGGAAGCCGGGATTACGGCTATCTGGTAGTTAATTATCTCAAAACCGATGTAAGGTACAGTATGATGGGCGAAGTAGATGGCAGCATCAGTTTTGTGCTGTTCACAAATTATGATGCCAAGGTAAGACAGGATACTGTACCGGTGACGGAGGTGTGGTGCGATCTGCCGTATGACCGGTCAGAAAACGTGGATTATAACACGTTGGATCAGGTGATCGAACGGGGCTATTACTTTTACCTGTACACCGGCAACACTACGGACAACGCGCCATACGGAGTCCAGTTCCGCAATGACCAGAACAGTGAAGCTCCGGCTAAGACCACGGATGATACCAAGACCGTGGCTACGATGATCATGAAAACACTGAGCACGACTAAGACTATTACCGCATTTAACGCCACCGGCCTGCGCACCATAGCGACAGCTACGCGGCCCTATCAGTACTCGCAGAAGGTATACAGCCATGACATCATGGCGGCGGACAGTGACGCACTGTTTGGCGCCGATATCATATTCAGCGGTCCGGAGAACTCGGATACAAGCGACTGGGTGGCCTATGTGGAGGTTCCAAAGCAGGGAAATACAAACACCGATCCCAATGGCGGCGATAGTTATACCAATGCTTATTCACTGGACTTGGTCGGCCTGGATGCTTCGGAGCTGGACAGTGTGGTACCGGAAGGGGCGGATGGCTATACCATCTGGTATACCACCGTCGCCAATCCGAGCACTAACGGTATCACACATGACGAAAATGACGTGCCCGCAGAGGACACTTCAAAATATTACCAGTGGGACGGCACGAATACTGCCGATCTCAGAAACGCCACAATGATCAAGATCATGATCCCCCGATTCATTAAAAAAGGCTATGCCGTTGTGCACATGAGTTTTGTGCTCCATGACCGTAAGGCTGAAGTGGGAGAGCAGGAGACGACCCTGTCCACCAAGGTCAATTACAAGTACGTCAATAATTCGAACAGCCTGTGGTTTTCCAATGCCGGAGGAACAACTAACGCCCTGCATTATGTGCTTGAAGATATGACTCTGACAGGTTATGCCTGGCACGAGACAGATTACGATTCTATATATGACGGCACTGACACGCTGTATGATGGTCTGGCAGTGTCTCTGGTCGACCCGGCGGGGAAAGTAATTGCGCAGGGTGACGGATATACGGCCAATGTGACAAACGCTAACGGTGAGTTTACACTGCTGATGCCGCATGACGGCGTTTGGGAAGTAAAGATCGTGTCTTTGCCGGCCGGAGAGCAGCTTGTGACCCAGTATGCAGCCACCGGTGTTACGGCGGCCGAACACACTGACGATGAGTCATGGTTCCACCGGCAGAATCTGAATACAGGCACATTCACGTTTACATCGGACTACACCAAGACTGACGGATTCACCATGAGCGGTGTGGCGGCGGGCCTGGCGACAATCCGGCCGTTTAACATTCCCACAGTGAGCGAACATACGGGAACCACTTCTACTGTGACCATTGCCGCCGAAAAACCGGGCAACTGGCCTGACACTATCAACGATGTGAGCATCTGGAATGACCCGGAGGATGCCACTGTGGCCACTCTGACGGGAAATGACGACAAGACCGCCAAGGTTACCACGGTCAATAGCGGTACTACCACGGCCTCGGCCACTTTGCCGGACGGATATTTTAACGCGGACGGCAGCGAGGGCATCATCACCAAAACCTTCACCATTATCTCCTGCACCAATGTGATCTACGATACCAACGAAGACTATAACGCAAACGGCAAGAAGCCGACAGCAGACACGCTGGGCACAGCGCCTGCGGACAGCACAAACTACTATCCGTCGACAAGTGAAGACGGCACCGCTGCCAAGACCGATGAAGTTACCGTTGCGGGCAGCGGGACGCTTACCCGGGTGGGATATACCCTTACCGGCTGGAGCACGACCCCTGATCCCACGGATCCGGATGCCGTCATCTATGGCAAGGGCGATACCTTCGCCACCGGCACGCTGATCCCCGACACGACGCTGTATGCGGTCTGGACCCCCATAACGTATACCGTCACCTTCCACGAAAACGGTGAAGATGTTAACGGAACGGATTTATCTGGCGTTCCAACCAGCGCAAGCGGCATGAACGGCTCAACCCAGAGCTTTGATTATGACGCTGCCGCGGCAAATCTGACAAAGAGCGACTTAGATCTGACCGGCTATGACTTTACCGGCTGGAATACCAAGTCAGACGGCAGCGGCACCGACTATGCGGATGAGGCAGCGATACACAACGATACAACCACGGCCAACGGTAATATTGATTTGTACGCCCAGTGGAATCCTCATGAGTATGATATTACCTACGACAATAACGCCGCCTACAATAAAGACATGAGCGGAAATGACTTAGCTGCCGCTGACGGCAAGCTGCTCAGCGGGACAGGCACTGAGTTTACCGGCAGTACAGCCGATACCCACCATGTCTGGGGCACTCCGGGCAATATAGCAACAGACGGATACGCTCTGGATGGTTACTATTTTGTCAGCTGGAACACCCAAGCCGACGGCACAGGAACAAGCTATGTCAATAACCAGCAGGTCAAAAATCTCACAAGTGAAAACGGTGGAAAGATAACCCTTTATGCCCAGTGGGCAATTATCACTTCCGCCAGCTCTACACCGGTTGTCACAAAAGAGATTACCGGCGGAACCCCGCAGAATGAACAGGACTTTGTGTTTGTCATAACCGCTGATACCGCTGAGGCTCCGATGCCTGAAAATGACACCGTGACCATTACAGGCGCCGGCGAAGCATCCATCGGTTCCATGATCTTCAACCGTGAGGGCGTGTACAAATACACTATCAGCGAAACGGCGGAGGATAATCCCGACTACATTTATGATACCGATGCAGTGACAATGACAATAACGGTAACGGAAAATGACAAGCATCAGCTTGTGGCAGAGGCAAGTTACCTCAAAGCAGGAAATGACGCGGAAAAACTTCTCTTTACCAATGTCTACAAACGGCCCAATGATGCGGTTTCACCGGCTGACCCGGCCGGTCCGAATACGGGCGATACCAGTAACCTTTTGTTGTGGACGGCATTACTGTCCCTGGCGTGTACCGGTTTGATCACGGTCATTGTTATTGCCCGTAAAAAGAAAAATCTGAACGCTGCCGCATAGATCATATTTGATTGGATATCCCTTCCGAACTGACTTAAGCTTGGAAGGGATTTTTATGTCCCGGATTATCTGCCGGTATGCAGAAAACTTCTTACAGTCCGCTACACTATATTATCATTCAGTCATATTCAGAATTTCATTCAGCCGATTTATAGATTCGGGAATGATAAAAAAACGCCCCTTTTCAGGTAACGCTTTATAACGGCCGGATAACAGTCAGGTGACAGATACAGCATCTTACAGATTATGATAAATAAACAGCATCCGGTCTTTGCCGTTGATGTCCTTGATGATCACACTGCGGTCGGACGGGAAATACTGTCTGGCCATTGCCAGTAAAGAAGCGGCTTCGTCATAGCCGATTTCAAAGGCCAGAAAAGACTTGTTTTTAATTACCTTAAGGGCGCTGCTCATGACCAGACGGTAGAAGCGCAGTCCGTCATCACCGCCGAATAAGGCCACATGCGGTTCATAATCCCGGACGGAATTATCAATATCCTGCCTGCTGGGGATGTAGGGCGGGTTGCATACTAAAACATCCAGGCGGACATTATGATCAATCAGCGGCTTGAGCATGCTGCCCTTATAAAAGGTGACATGGCACTGCAGACTGGCCGCATTGGCTTTAGCCACATTAAGGGCCTTGGTGCTGATGTCGGTGGCATACATTTTTATCTTGGGCTCTTCCTTGACCAGGGCCAGGGCAATGTTACCGCTGCCGGTAGCCACATCGGCCACTGTCAGATGCTTGCGGCCGGCAAAGAACAGATCGATATCAGCCAATACATTAGCCACCAACTCTTCTGTTTCATAGCGGGGAATCAGTACATCTTTGGTGACGGCCATCTTGTAGCCGTAAAACCACTGAAAGCCTAATACGTACGCCAAAGGCTGGCCGTCTAACAGTTTGGCCAGATCAGCCTGGTAAGCATCATATGCCGGCTGGGGCATCTCGTCTTCATAGTGCAGATAGAGACTGGTATTATCCATATTGGTCTTTTCAAGCAGCAGAATCTGGGGAGCCTGACTTCCGATGCCGGCCTGTTCGCATAGCTGGCGGGCCTTTTTCAGGACATTGCGGTAAGAAGCCATTTATTCTTCTCCGGCAATCTTGGCCTGCTCATCGGCTTTCTGCAGGGCGTCAATGATATCATCCAGCTTGCCTTCCATAATCCGGTCCAGCTGCTGGATGGTCAGACCGATCCGGTGATCGGTCACCCGGTTTTGGGGATAATTATAGGTGCGGATCTTTTCAGACCGTTCGCCGGTGCCAATCTTTGAGCGCCGGACAGCGCCCTTTTCATTTTCCTGGCGGCGGTGGAACTCATCATAGACCCGGGCGGTCAAGACGCGCATAGCCTGTTCCTTATTCTGAATCTGGTTGCGGCCGTCCTGGCAGTTGACAACAATGTTGTAAGGCAGATAGGTAATCCGGACGGCTGAATCAGTCTTATTGATATGCTGGCCGCCGGCTCCGGAGGAGCGGTGGGTTTCAATGGTTAGATCTTCCGGCTTGATTTCAATATCCGGATCTTCAACATCTGGCATAACCAGAACCGTGGCTGTGGAAGTATGAATGCGGCCGGCCGATTCAGTCTTCGGAACCCGCTGCACCCGGTGAGCCCCGGATTCAAATTTAAGCTGCCGGTAGGCGCCATTGCCTTTAACACCGAAACTGACCAGCGAAAAGCCGCCGGCCGCTCCGTCTTCAGCCTGATATAATTCCGTCTTGAATCCCTTGGCCTCGGCATAGCGGGTATACATGCGGTACAGGTCACCGGCAAACAGGTTGCCTTCATCGCCGCCGACAGCGCCTCTGATTTCCACAATGGCGCTGCAGTCATCGTTGGGATCCTTGGAAATCAACATGACCTGCAGCCGGTCAATCAGATCCTGCTGCTTCTGCCTGAGCTCTTCCAGATCAGCCTGGGCCATTTCCTTCAAGTCCGGATCAGCCAGCATCTCCTCGTCAGCTTTAATCTGCTCAATAACCTTCAGCAGCTGCCGGTAAGTATCGACCGGTCCTTTGAGCATGGATAACTCCCGGGTTAATTTGGCATAAGCCCGGTTATCACTTAAACCCTGACCTTCAATCAGGGCCTTATTTAATTCCTCGTAGCGCTGCTCCATTTTGGCCAGCCGCTGCAGCATCTTGTCCATAATAAAACTCCTATCTGTCTTTTCCACCACTGATTATAACTGCCAAAGCGTTTCTGCGCAATCAGCCCAGGAAAGGGTCTGAACAGAATAGCAAACACAAGATGACGGATAAGCAGCCCGTTTGCCAGCCCGGAAAGATTTTATTTCTAAAGTCAGCCACTCATATTATGCAAGCGGGTAATATACAACGAAATAGTAATTGTTGACAACAAGACAGCCCATAGGGCCAATTAAAAACATTAAATTAAAAGCAGAAAATCCATTAAAAAACAGGCAGAAGAATTCATGCCGGCGGCTGAAGAATGAAGGAACAATCTGAGGTTAGTAACTATGCAGATACATCTGAACGATATAACTATTAATCGCAGAGTGTTAATCCATTCAGCTGAAATCTGTTTGCCGGAAAAGAAGATTATCACTATCTGTGGAAATAAAGGAACAGGCAAAATACTGCTACTGAAGCAGCTGTATTTTAATCTGCTGGAAATGAAAATAAGTTGTTCTTATGTCGAGCAGAGCAGCAGCATGCTGATAAAAAAGTTTTCGGTGTTAGAAAACATTGCCTTATCAGCGGAAACGGCCGATCTTCTTAGGGCCCGGCAGCTGCTTGCGAAAATGAATTCCGCTTATCTGGCGGAGCATCTGATTACCGAACTGAGCGGCGGCGAACAAAGAATTATCAGTTTATTGCGCGGGGTTATGCATGCGGGAAGTTTTTTGCTGATTGATGAGCCCACAAACGATTTAGATTATCAGGCTACGGACCGGCTAAAACAGATTCTCATTGAAGAAAAGAAAAATAGAACTGTCATCATTGTGACTCACGACGAACGGATAAAAGCCATAGTTGATGAAATAGTTGCCGTTGATCATTGCCGGCTGATCCAGAATAAAAAAACAGAT
>CAYTET010000001.1:39963-41937 GCA_964436975.1 uncultured Erysipelotrichaceae bacterium | reverse complement strand
CCGGGCTTTCAGACACCCAGACACGTCTTCACCGATGGCAATAGCGAAACGGCCCGTGTAAAAATCCAACAGCCGGATATTCAGGGAAACTTTATCCGGAAAGGTTTAAACAGTGACTTAGGAAAAAAGATCATCGTTACGCTGGTTGTCATTTTGCTGGGCTATTATTTGAACATTTATGCACAGGGATGTACGGTCAAAATCAATCCGGTAACCGAAAACGAAGTAGACATAATGATTCCAATATCGGAATACAGTATGGATTCAATTATTGACGGGGCAATCCCTATAGCAGCGGTCAAATGTTTCACCAGCGGACTGAGCATGTCAGAAATAAACAAACTTTTTGAAGAGTCACTAAAGCAAGCCGAATCTATGCCCGTTAATTATGGACTGCAGCTTGCTCCTTCTTCTTCCTATGCGGTATTTGAACTTGAGTATTACATTCCCTTCAGCCGCGAGTACCGCTACACCATGGACGTATATTCCGCCCTGTTTTGCGGCGGAGAAGAAGTTGATACTTCCGAGTGGTTCTGCGCTTTTGTTTCAAAGCTTGATTCTGCGGCCGTCTATAAATTTGATCCCGGCAAATTTCCGGCCGCTGAAGAAAAGACCAAAGCAGAAATAAGCCAGGCCGGACCGGCAGAATGTACATATATTGCCGTCCATATTACGCAAGGCGATTTCTATGATTTCATTAATTCGGCAGCGTTTCAGGAATTAACACATGGTAATTATTATATCCGTTCAAATGAAACCATCGATTTGGTAAATCAGGCATTATCGTTTCAGTTCTATGACCGGGCATTAATGCAGGCAATCATAATAGCGTTGTCTTCAGCTGCTGTTCTGGCTGTCTTTGACATACTCCTGATGCATTCAAATAGAAAAGCCTTATTATTATTCAGGGATGCAGGTTTATCGTCAGACACTCTGCGATCAGCAGCATTATCAAAATATGATGACCGCTATAGCAGCGTGATTATCATACTGTACTGGATTTTCAGTTATTTCCTGTTCAGCCGGACTGGCCTACAGAATCAGATCGCGTCTGTAATAATTGTGGCAATTCCATCAGCAGGCCTGATAGGCAGCACTGTAATCAGAAAACTGATTGTAAAGAAAGCCTGCAAAAAGATATGCGATTGGAGAACAAGATGATCATCAAAAATTTCAGCTTAAAAAATAAGTATGTCGATTATAAAGATGAAACGGTTGATTTTCATAATTATGGTATCTATGTGGTTTCAGGCGCCAACGGATCAGGCAAGTCGACCATCATCAAAGAAATCGTTTTTGGAAGCCAGCCCATTGTCTTTAACACTGCCGAACAGAATGAGGCTTTTATCAAAGACAGGTCCCGCTTGTTTTCTTATGTGGCCCAGAACAATGATGGTATCAATCTTTCTGCGGCTGAATATATCAGAAAGGGCAACAAAAATGTTTCAGCCTCCAAAATAAAGGAATGCCTGAGACAGTTTGGTGTTGATTATCTGGAATTAAAAACAGCGGTAAAAGATTTAAGCGGGGGCGAAAGAAATATCCTGGCGATCATATCAGCCTTTGTCAAAGATACGCCATATCTTTTCTTTGATGAGCCGACAAACAATCTTGATGATAATGCCGTCAGGGTGTTCAGCGAATTAGTCAGGCAGCAGCGGGATAATAAAACGATTGTCATTGTCAGCCATGATAAGCGGCTGGTGTTTCAGGATGCCAATGAAGTAGCTGTCAGCCATGACGGAATCAGTGAAACGCTGAACGGCCCTGAAAAGCTGAATATCCGCAAACCGGCTCCGCCCATGGAAACCCGGTTTTGGAAAATTGCCCTTAGAATCCAGCATAATACAATAACCGTTCTGGCCGCCGCTTTGGTGTTTCTGCTGTTTCTGGGCCTGTTTTTCTTTGATGCCTATGAGTTTGTCCGAAACTATTCGACTGATCCTGTCCCGGGTGAAAATGCGATTCTGGTCT
>CAYTET010000001.1:0-39953 GCA_964436975.1 uncultured Erysipelotrichaceae bacterium | reverse complement strand
CTATCAGGCTGAATATGTTTATCCTAATCTTAATGAAGCCTATGCTGACCAGGAGGGCTTGGCAATAGACCGTGCCAATTATAATTCCCTGATGCAGCTGAATGATATTGCCACGGCCAATGCGGCCGAAGGAGTCACGGATATCTATATCGCTGACGAAAAATATTATGATCATTTGGCATCCGTACTGCAGGGCAACGAAACAGCCGCTTCATGGAATGAAAAAACGGTTTCCCTTCCCGACATCGTATATAAAAACTTCCTTGACCAGATTGGCCTGCAGGATCTGTTCGTATTGCAGAAAGGCGCCCATCCCGCAGACAATAAAAGTGAAATGGTCATATCTGTAAATATTGCCCGGGAATTATTCGGAATTGAAAACAGTGAAGACATTATCGGACAGACCGTCGTTTATGATGACATGTCATACGAAATAGTGGGGATAGCGGCCAATGACATAATATGGCGGTCATATCGCAGCGAAATCAATGATCTTTTTTACCGCTACAGCCGTAATAGCGGTGCGCAGTTTATACAGGACTGTTTCGAATATCAGCAAGAAAAAGGCAGGTTATATCCGGAAGCAGTAAACAATATTGTGATAATCACTCAGCCCGGCTGTGAAAGAAAAGTATTGAACACCCTGATGTCAGAATTTCCTGCCGATAACTTTTATTCAAACTATTACTGTATCCAGTGGGATAGAAGCCATAATCGGACAATAATGAACCGTCTGTATTTGATCAATCTGGTTTTAATCGGCGTAACATGTATTTTATTATATCTTGTGCAGAAGAATTCCCGGCATGACGAATTAAGCGTTTTAAAAAATTACGCCGAATACTACATTTTAAAGAACCGTCTTATAATCATTTTCATCGTTACTAAAGCTGTACTGTACAGTGCCATACTGGCGGCGGCCGGCTGGCTTGTCTGTTTGCTGTACTCTCAGATTGAATACCGCGAATTATTCACTCTGCTGATGGTTGATTCAATAATTCTCATCATGTTTGAAATCGTTAGCAGCAGCCTTATGGCTATGAGGATACAGAAATGAAGATAATATGGCTGATTTACCTGGCCGCCCTGTTTAATTCGGCAATACATGAAACAGGCCATATCATAGCCGCTAAACTGGTGCTGAAAATCCCTGTTTATGCGGTGCGCATCGGCAGTGAACTGCTCAGTTTTTCAGTCGGCAAAGTCAGTTTCTCGCCGCTGCCGGCGGGTGGGGCAGTTGAAGTCGCGGCGGCCGATGTCATAAAGAACCGCTGTTATAAAATCCTGCTCTTTTTTGAAGCCGGCAGTATTATGAATGCTGTTTTCGCTATCGCTTTTCTCTTGCTGGTCCCTAATCGCATTAAATATATCTTTTTCTTTGTTGGTATGTCTTTTCTGGTTGAAAGCAATATTCCTTTTGGCAAAACAGATTTAGCTTCCTGCCGGCGGCTGCTTAATGATAAAGCCGGCAGCGAAAAATAAAACGAATGCAAGTTTGCACCCATTAGGGCCGATTTCACTTTTATCTGTCCGCAAATGACTTATAATAAGGGCAATTCACATTGCCAGGAGGAGAAATTATGAAATACGCGTTTGCCCATGTTAATCTGCTAAACGGCACTAAGGATATGAAAGTCCAGAAAGACATGACGGTTTTAGTCGACGGGACCAAGATTGCCGCTATCCAGAAGGCCGATAAGTTTGTTCCGGCTGATTACACGATTAAAGACATGGCCGGGCAGTATCTGCTTCCGGGCATGATCAACATGCATGCCCATATGTTCGGCACCGGCAAGCCGGCCAAATCATTATCCGGCGGCTGGCAGCAGAGCTTTAAGATCAAGGTTCTTTCAACAGCGGTCGGTCAGCAGATTCTGCGGAAGATGGTTCTGAGCGATGCCCAGATGGCTTTATACTCCGGGGTTACCACCCTGCGCTGTGTCGGCGATTTTCTGTATTCCGATGTCTATACCCGGGATGTTGTTAATGCCGGCAAGAAGATCGGACCGCGGATGCTTGTCTCCGGTCCGGCTCTGACCGTTACCAACGGCCATGGCGACGGCACCTTTGCGCTGGCGGCCGATGACCCCTGGAGACTGCGTTATCTGACCCGCAACAACATCAAGCACGGCGTTGATTTTATCAAGATCTGCATTACCGGCGGGGTCATGGACTCCAAGGTCAAGGGCAAAGCCGGCATTCAGCGGATGACGGAAGAAGAAGCCGCGGCCATCTGTGATGAAGCCCACCGGGCCGGCATGATTGTCGCTTCCCATACCGAATCTACGGAGGGCGTACGGGCTGCTTTAAAGGCCGGTGTTGATTCAATTGAGCACGGCGCCAAAATGGACAGCGAAATAATCAAGCTGTACAAGGATCATCATGCCTTTACCACCATGACTATTTCACCGGCTGTTCCGATGGCCAAACTTGACCCGTCGGTTTCACTGATGAGTGAGACCTGCCAGTATAATTCCAACATCATTCTGCAGGGCGTCATTGACAGCGCCCGCCAGGCCATTGAAAATGACATACCTTTAGCCATCGGCACTGATGCGGCCTGCCCGTTTGCCATGCAGTACAATATGTGGCGCGAGTTAGCCTATATGGTTAAGTTCATCGGCGTGACCCCGGCTTATGCCTTATGGTCGGCGACGCTGAACAATGCCCAGCTGGCCGGCATCGGCAGCCAGACCGGATCTATTGAAGTCGGCAAGGATGCTGATCTGATCTGCTGTGAGAATGACCCGCTGTCTGATCTGCGCTATCTGACCAAGCTGTCAGTGGTCATGACCCGCGGCCAGCTGATTGAAAACCCTGACCCGCACCGTATGGCGGATGTGGAAGCCCAGCTGGATACCCTGCTGTAAAAACAAAAAAACTGATTTATATCATCTGCTGATACGAATCAGTTTTTTTAATGGCTTACAGCTGGTAAATGCGGCTGAACTTGTCCTGCAGATAATCAAGATAGTAGGACGGGTCAAACGGCTGGCCGGTCGCTTTAATCATGATGTCGGCCGGGTCATATAAAGCGCCGTAGCGGTGAATATTGGCTTTCAGCCAGTCAATGATCTGATAATAGCGGTCATGGGCCAGACAGCTGTCAACATCGATGTCCTGACGCATCTTATGATAGAACTGGGCGGCATAGGCACTGCCCAAAGCGTAGGTGGGGAAATAGCCGAAGCTGCCCTGGGCCCAGTGAATATCCTGCAGAATGCCGTCATGGGCACTGGGGGACTTAATGCCCAGATATTTCTCATACATATCATCCCAGACTTTATCCAGGCCGGCTGATGACAGACTGCCGTCAAACAGGCCTTTTTCAATTTCGTAGCGGATCATGATGTGCAGCGGATAGGTCAGTTCGTCAGCTTCGGTGCGGACCAGGGATGGTCTGGCGACATTAACTGCCGCCCAGAACTCTTCCAGACTGACCTGGCCGAGCTGGTCGGGAAACATCTTCTGCATGGGTCCGTAGTTGGCCTGCCAGAAGGGCAGACTGCGGCCCAGATAGTTTTCAGCCAGCCGCGACTGGGATTCGTGCATGCCGCTGGTCACGCCGGACAGCAGGATGGAGCCGTCATACTGCGGATTAGTGTCATGGGCATAAAAGGCATGGCCGATTTCATGAACGGTGGACAGAATGCCGCTGATGATGTCATTTTTCATATAGCGGGTAGTCGTGCGCACATCATTGATGCACATCCAGTCAGTGAAGGGATGCTCGGACTGGCCCTGATAGCCCCAGGCCGGATCATAGCCCAGATACTTTTTGATCAGCTCCATGTATTCCTTCTGCTTGCCAATGTCATAGTCAGCGTGCAGAAAGGAATCGGCGGGCTGGTGGGGCGAACGGATAACCTGCTGCAGCAGCGGCACCAGCCGCTGGCGCATCTGCTCAAACAGTTTGTCATACTGGGCCATGGTCAGCCCGGTTTCATAGTCATCCAGCATCCGGTCATACAGAGGGATGTTTTTCTGGCGGTGGGAATAAAGCTGGGCGGTGGCGGCAATCATTTTCTGCAGGGTCGGCTCAAAGATCTTATAATCATCTTTTTTGCGGGCATTGCGCCAGATCACCGTTGAAGAGGACTGCAGCAGGGTATAGGCAACAAACTCGTCCTTGGGAACACAATTGATCTTTTCCATTTCCCTGAGCTCCAGCTTAACTTTGCGGGCCAGGGTTTCATCCAGCTGTTCCTTGTTCAGATCCTGAAGCAGGGCATAAATCTGCGGATCGGTTTCCAGACTGAAAGCTTCACCGGCTAAAAAGCTGAGCCGCTGGTCGCGGTAAGCGGCTCCGTCAGCCGGGGCGATAGTCTCGCTGTCAAAATTAATCATGCCGCAAGCCAGCTGGTAAGCTGAAAGCTTGAACTCCCAGTCGTTATAGGATTTTATCTTTTCTTCCAATGTCATTTACTGACCTCCCGGAATTGCTCATTACGACAAGTATGAAAGAAAAAGAGACCATCGTCAATCAATATACCGCTTATAAGGCGGTTTTGACTTGGCGAAGGCGGTTGAATAATTTATACTGAAGGCATGAGTAATACCATCTGTCAAATGAATATTGTTCAGCCGGCCGGAACTGATGAACAGCTGCGCCTGCTGGGCCGCAATATGGACTGGGCCAGCCAGCACTCCTACCGGTATCACCAGCTTTATGCCGGCCGGACTGTTTTGTCATGGCCGCAGTGGTATCAGCTGCCGCTGATAAATCATTATGATGTGATGGAAAATGCCCTGGGCTGGGCGGCGGCTGATTTAAGCCAGAGCCTGCTGACGGTAAAAACATCTGACGGCCAGCGCTGGTTTGACACGCCCAGTCTGCAGCAGGAAAGTGACTGGTGGGCCAGCCGTCTGACAATGGTTGAAAACGGCCAGCCGGTGCTGCTGGCCATGCCCTGCATGAAAAACAGCTATGCCGCTGTCATTGATGCTGCCATCAGACAGCGCCAGGGCATACCGCTGCCTTTCGGCCGGATCTCCTCTTTTTCCCATTTCAGCCAGGTGCTGACGGACCGCCAGGTCGAAACTATTATCGGCCAGCCGGAGGATATCATGGCTTTGGGCGAGTACTGCCGGTATCATAAAACCGCAAACCGCGTCCGTTATGTTATCCTGATGGCTGATTATTTCAATGAGTCGGTCAGCCGCCGGATTGAAGCCTGCTTTGACTGCCGGCTGTATTATGCGCTGACCATCAATGACGGCCTGTTTACCATCGCCTTCGGCCCGCAGGACGGACCGCTGCGCGTCAGTTCTTTGTGGCTGGCTGAAACAGTGACGCCTGACGGCAGTCTTACGCTGCCCAGGGGTCAGTACGGCCAGCTGGTCGTTACAGCGGTCAATGAACTGATGCGGCCCTTGATCCGCTACCAGACCAGCCGCTTCACCCGCCTGCTGCCGGCTGAAACCGGCCAGATCATTGACCGGCAGATCAAGCCGTTTCCCTTTGAAAGTCTGGGGGAAAACGATATCAGCCGGGCAGTGTATGCCATCGAGCAGGTTTATGACTATCAGGCTGTTAAGAGTGACAGCCACTGGTACTTTACGCTGTATACTCTGTATGAGGCCGGTCTGGATACGGCCCGGACCGCCAGCCTGCTGAAAGCCGGCTTAGGTCTGTACAAGGCGGATGTCCGTTTTATCTGCCGTCAGGATATTACCGATACGATGCCAACGCTTAAAGTCGTCTATCGCTGATATATAAAAATCGAAGGAGGATAAATCATGCGTGTTGTTAATGTTATGTTTGATACCTTATGCCGCCGCTTTCTCAGCAGCTACGGCAATGACTGGATCAAAACACCTAATTTTGCCCGGCTGAATGAGCACTGTGTGGTCTTTGACAACCACTACGGCGGTTCCATGCCCTGCATGCCGGCCCGGCGGGAACTGCAGACCGGCCGCTTCAATTTCACCCATCGCTCCTGGGGCCCGATGGAGCCGTTTGATGTCAGCATTTTTGACCAGCTCAACAAGGCCGGCATCAGCACCCATCTGAAGACCGACCACTATCATTATCTGCGCGATGGCGGCGCCACCTATCATAACCGTTTCTCCACCTGGGAATTATTCCGCGGTCAGGAAAATGATGCCTGGCAGCCCCTGTCCAAGGGCCGGATTCCGGATGATCTGTCACCCTTAGCCCGGCGCAGCGGGGACAAGGTTCAGCAGCATTATGCCAATATCACCAAGATGCAGAAGGAAGAGGAATGGTCTTCCGTGCAGGTCTTTAATGCCGGCATTAACTTCATTAAGGAAAACCAGCAGGCAGACAACTGGTATCTGCAGATGGAATCCTTTGATCCGCATGAACCGTTCTATGTTCCGCAGAAATACCGCGATATGTACAATCTGTCCGGGCCTTCCAAACTTGACTGGCCGGTTTACGGTCCGATTGACATGACGGCCAGCAGCGATGATGTCGACAAATGCCGGCGTGAATATGCGGCCCTGCTGACAATGATGGACTGCTACCTGGGCAAAGTCATCGACCTTTTTGATGAACTGGCTCTGTGGGATAACACCATCCTGATTGTCAACACCGACCACGGCTTTTTGCTGGGGGAACATGACATGATGGGCAAAAACTTCCCGCCGCTTTATGACGAGATCATTCATACCCCGCTGTTTATCCATGTGCCCCATGTGGCTCCGGGCCACCGCTCGGCACTTTGCCAGACGGTTGACTTTGCCCCGACGCTGGCCGATTACTTTGGAATCAAACTGCCGGTGGAAACGGACGGCAAGTCACTGCGCAGCGTTATTGAGCAGGACGCTGCTGAGCAGCACGAATACGCTATCTTTGCGGTGCACGGCAGCAGTATCGGCATTACTGACGGCCATTATGTTTATTACCGGGCCAATGTGACCGATGACAACCAGCCCTTTGTGGAATGCACCCTGATGCCGACCAGCATCAACGGCTTCTTTACCACTGACCAGCTTAAGAAAGCCAGTTATGTCCAGGGCGACCGCTATAGCAACGATATACCTTATCTGAAAATACCGGCCGTCTGCGGTCATAACTCTAAAAAGTACGGCGATCAGCTGTTTGACCTGACGGTCGATAAAAACCAGCTCAATAACATTATTGACCAGCAGCCGGAAAAAGCCGAATTCTATAAGCAGCGCATTGCCGAGTATCTGCGGCGGCTGCAGGCTCCGGCCGAAGAATTTGAAAGACTGGGTCTGTAAAAAGAACAATAATAAAACGGTCGCCTTGACCGTTTTATTTTGGCTGCTTCTTCTTAGCCATGATGATGTACTTGTTAAGGGGAAACTGGATGAGAAACCCGGAGGTCATGCAGATCAGCTTGGCCACAATGGCTCCCGCGTCGGCCCCGATGGCCGCATACAGCGGCTGGATGAACAGGGTCGGCAGCCAGGTGATGAACAGATAGATGGCAACCACTGATATCGCAAACATCACGGCACTGGCGGCCTGGTTGTTGTCAGCCTTGAAAGTCAGCTTGCGCTGGACAAAGAAATTGACAATCTGGCCCAGGCCGTAAGAGCAGGTCAGCGAAAGAAAGGTCTTCAGTCCGCCGTTAGCCGTGCTGTAGTCATACAGCCACCAGTGAAAATCAACATTGGCATACGGTACCAGCAGCCAGTAGTTCAGCAGGGCATAGCAGGCCATCTCGGTTACCGAGGCGATGGCCCCCAAAAGCGTAAATTTTATAAACTCCCACAGCCCGGGATGCTCCGAGGTAAATTTTTCTAACATAGCCAGTCCTTTCCTGTCATGACAAAAAAGGCCGGCAGCGGCCGGTCTTTTAAGTTATTACTTGCTCTCTTCTTCAGTCTTATTCGCGTCGTTAAGGCCGTACTTCTTGTTGAAGCGTTCAACACGGCCCGCCGCCGCCTGGAAGCGCTGGCGTCCGGTATAGAACGGATGGCAATTAGAACAGGTATCAACACGGATTTCCTTTTTGGTGGAATGGGTCGTAAACTCATTGCCGCAGGAAGTGCAGACAACCTTGGTCTCGTAAACGGTAGGATGGATCTCTTTTTTCATTTTTCTCTTTCTCCTTCTGCCTTGAATCTCTGATCGAATCAAAGTAAGTGCTCTATTATGCTACCATAGCTTTCCCCGTGATGCAAGGACGAGTTTAAGCTAACTTGAACTGTTTTCAGGCCCTCGGTGCAAGGGCCGCTGTCACTTATTTCTATCCTTTTACATACAGCGCATTAAGCCATTTCTGCTGAGTACGATCCGTTCTCACATCATTACTGATCCACATGGTAAGCTCGTGCAGCGATAAGACATTATTAACTATACCCCGCAGCAAAGCTTCATTCAGGTCCGTGAAATAGCGGCCGTCCCGGTCTCCTTCAAAGTCGCCATACTTGAATGAGACATATAGAACACCCTTATTTAAAAGAGCATCCGCAAGTCTGGTAAACATGTCAGGCAGATCGTCTTTTGGCATATGCAGGATCGAAGCACAGGCCCAGATGCCGTTATAGGTGTCTTTATCCGCAAAATCCGCGAAGGCTTCCTTGCGGACCGGCAGTCCTGTAAAAGAGCTCGCCATCCGGCACATTTCAACAGAGCCGTCAATTGCCGAAACCCGGCAGCCATGCTTAATGAAGTACAGACTGTCCCGGCCGGTGCCGCAGCCAAAATCAAGAATCAGGCTGTTTGCCGGAAGGTGGCGCAGAAATAAATCAGCCGTAAGGTGCATGTCGGCCTGTTTTGTACCGTCCGCAAAAGAAGCGGCATTTTCATCGTAATAGGCAATAGTTCTATTCGCCATGTTTTAAACTTTCCTTGTCATATTTCCAACTCGCAAAACCGCTGTTTTTTGCTGATAAATAAGATGGTTTGATTATTTCCTCCAGTCGGCGGTAAAAATCGTCCCGGGCAATATCCGGCCGGTATAAAACCGCCTTAATGTGATCATCATTAAGATTTTTACGGGCACAGCTTTCAAAGGCCCGGCGAACAGAATCATAACTCCAGATTAACTGGCAGTTTTCATACTCCTGTTCTCGAAGCCTCGGAAAGTAAGAAACCCAGTCCGGAAGGGAATTATTCTTGCTGCTGTTAATGCATTTCAAAGTCGGGCACAGGTTCCATAATTCGTCATGAGCTACAAATGACCAGGGAATGAAATGGTCTATCGAAATATCGGTATTACTGTCTATAGTGATGCTGGAATATATGTCATGCATGGCTCTAATCTGCAGCAGTTCTTTGTAATAAACCTTAACCAGTTTTAAGTCTCTTTCACACGGCGGATATATTTTGTCGATGATTCCGGGAATCCCCGGATTTCGTTTCTGCAGATACTGGATCATGCAGTATTCAACCCAGCCACTGATAACCTGCTGATTGGCTATAAGATATAGAGCCCATTCCGGTCTTACGGTGATGACTGTATCTAGGCCTTTATAAGGCCCATAGGAATAAAGCGCGTCGGTATAACTGTTCAGCCTGACTATCAGCCCGTCTTTTGGCAGTTTCCAGTCACCGGTTGACGAGCGGATTGCCGTAAAGAAAGGCGACTGCAGGCGGTAGGGGACGTTAATTATCAAAGTGTTTTTGCAGCGGATTATTTCCTTGTCTTCGGAGTTTTTCAGCCAGTCAATGATGCTGGTTTTTTTCTGATTTGAGCGCAGCGCCGAACGCTGGCTTATCATGCTGACAACTTTTTCCAGGGTATCGGCCGGGCCGAGATTCAGATGGTATTCCGTAACCATATACCAGGCGTCAGCAATCATTTCATCAACCAGGTCTTCATAGCGCATGACCGTTTGGCCCTCGATGGTGAAATTAAAAACGGCTTTGAACCAGAAGAACTTGTAACATTCGCTGGTGCTGTCAAATATCCTGGCCAGCCGGCCTATCGGCAGGGTGTCTGAATAAGGAAGCGGCATAATTGATCTCCTTTGCGGGCTGAAAAGAATGATTATTTTGGATCGGTCTTTGCCAATATATTTAATAGTATCATAAGAGTTTTCAGCTCCGGTATCAAATCAATACATGATTCAGACCGCCAAAAAGCCGGAGCATAGAACTCCGGCCTCAGTCAATAGTGATTGTTAAAACAACTTAGTCAACGTTCTGCCGCCAGATATGTGCACCCAGAGCCTGCAGTTTGCCGTCCAGGTTTTCATAGCCGCGGTCAATATGATAAATGTCTTCAATCGTGGTGATGCCTTGGGCCAGCAGCCCGGCAACAACCAGACTGGCGCCGCATCTTAAATCGGTGGCAACCACATCAGCCCCGTGCAGGGCCGTCGGACCGTTGATGACCGCCGTCGGAGCGGTGACGCTGATGTCAGCTCCCATCTTGTTGAGCTGCTCGCAGTGCTTGAAGCGCTGGGGGTAGATGGTCTCGGTCACTGTGGAGCGGCCCTGGGCCTGGGTCAGCAGAGCCGTCAGAGGCGCCTGCAGATCAGTGGCCAGGCCGGGATAAACCATTGTCATTATATCGGATGCCGTCAGCAGGGATGATGAATTGACGGTCAGATGGTCCAGGCCGACATCCAGTCCGATGCCGATTTCAGTCAGTTTTGACAGCAAAGCTTCCAGATGCTTGGGAATGATGTTGTTGACGGTGACATTGTGACCGATGGCTGCCGCCATGATGATGAAGGTGCCGGCTTCAATCCGGTCGGGAATGATTTCATGAAAGCAGCCGTCCAGCCGGTCAACGCCGTCAATGGTGATGACATTGGTGCCCATGCCGTGGATGCGGGCGCCCATCTTGTTCAGCAGGGTGGCCACATCAATGATCTCCGGCTCTTTGGCCGCATTCTGGATATAGGTGCGGCCCATAGCCATACAGGCCGCCATCATGATGTTGATGGTTGCTCCCACCGAGCAGAAGTCCAGATAGATCCGGGTTCCCACCAGCCGGTCAGCTGTCAGTTCATAAGTATTGTCTTTGTATTTGACCGTGGCGCCCAGGGCCTCGAAAGCCTTCAGGTGCAGATCAATCGGCCGGGGGCCCAGATTGCAGCCGCCGGGCATTTTGATGATGACATGTTTATACGTGCCCAGCAGGGCGCCCATGAAATAGTAGGAAGCTCTCAGTTTGGTGACAGCATCAATGACCAGCGGTTTGTTGGTCATCCTGGAGGGGTCAATGATAATATGGCCGGTGTCGACAATCTGAACATCGACATCCAGGTAATGCAGAATCTCCATCAGCGAAGCAACATCGTCAATATCAGGAATGCCGGTGATGGTGACAACCTGGCTGGCCAGAATGGCCGCCGGAATCAGGGCGACAGTCGCATTTTTAGCCCCGGACACTTCAATCCGGCCTGATAAAGGATGTCCGCCTTCGATTTTAAGTACTTGATGCATGCCGTATCTCCTTATAAGTCCGTGATTAGTATAGCACAACCGGCCGGCTCATTTATCATCGTCCAGCTCGCTGCCGTTGGCTGCAATGACCTTTTTATACCAGAAAAAGGAGTCTTTGCGCAGCCGGCGCAGCTGCCTGAGATGCTTTTCCTCCCGGTCAACATAGATAAAGCCGTAGCGCTTGGTGATGCCCTGATGGGTTGAAATCAAATCAAACGCCGACCAGGGGCAGTAGCCGATCAGATCGACGCCCTGGCTAATGGCGGCCGCACAGGCTTTAATATGCAGCCGCAGATAATCGATGCGGTAGGGGTCATGGATGCGGTCATCGGAAGTAAGCACGTCTTTGACCCCGCAGCCGTTTTCGGTTATCAGCAGCGGCAGATGATAGCGATCGGTCAGTTCATGCAGAATAACCAGCAGACCGTCCGGATCAATAGCCATTTTATAGGAAGTCATTTTCTGGCGCGGGTTGACCGTCAGGGAAGCATAATCCGCAAAGGTCATCTTAGCCGTGGTAAAGTCCTGTTTGAAGCCGTCAAAATCGGTAAAGGCATGCCAGTACTTCCGGCCTTTGGCAATCAGCAGGCGGCTTTGGGCGGCATCGGTATAGCGGACCGTTTCACCTCCGTAATAATTGAAAGCAATAAAATCCGGATGGGCCTGACGCAAAGCCTCCTGGTCACCTGGTTCAAACTCCGGGTAGCAGTTATGCTTCTTCAGGTAGGCCGCGGCCAGGGGCGGATAAGTGCCGTCAACCAGGGGCTGGATGAACATGTGGTTGCGCAGCTGGGCGAAATTCAAGGCAGCCTGCTGGTCGGCCGGGCTGTCGGTCAGCGGATAAATGCAGGGCACGTTGGGTGCCGGCCCGATTTTGGCTGCACACAGGCAATGGCACTGCTGCATGGCTAAGGCGGCGGCTACCAGCATGTTATGACTGGCCTGCCAGCGCTTTTTAGCACTGCCATAGCCGCCCAGATTATAAAGCACCATCATATTCTGCTCGTTGATGGTCAGAAAATATTTAACTTTAGACCCGTATTCCCGGAAGCAAAGGGTGCTGTAATTGACAAAGGCGTCAATGGTGGCCCGGTTGTTCCAGCCGCCTTTCAGCTGCAGGGCCAGGGGCAGGTCAAAATGATAAAGCGTGACAATCGGCTCAATGTGGTATTTCAGACACTCATTGATGACGTCATGATAATGGGCGACGCCGGCCGGATTGACCTGGCCGCTTCCCTTAGGGAAAAGACGGGTCCAGGCAATGGAAAAGCGGTAGGCCTTCAGGCCCATCTCCGCCATCAGGGCAATGTCTTCCTTATAGCGGTGATAGTGATCAACGCCGGCTTTGAAGCTGGCGGTGTGAGGCAGATGCGGGGTTACATCCTGGACAGATAAGCCCTTGCCGTCCTGGTTATAGGCGCCTTCACACTGATAGGCGCTGCTGGAAGCTCCCCAGATAAAATCGGCGGGAAACGGTGCAGTTTTAAGACAGTCAGTCATGGCAGTAACCTTTCTTTTGTTGATTGGCCGAAGCATTTTCTCAATTCTATAGCAATTCCGCCCTTTTCACAAACGGGCCGGATACTTTGTGCTACAATGTCAGTTATGAAATTGACTCCCAAAAGCCTGAAGTTCAGCGCCATTTACCTGTTTGCCTTTGTGGCCGAAGCGGTTTCCTACTGTTTTATGATGGCCTATCTGATCAGCCTGGGCTATTCCACCATGCAGCGCAGCGTCATTTTTGCCGGCGTGGCCGTTTTCTCCATTCTGGGCCAGGTAATCGTCGGCTTTATGTGCGACCGGTTCCGCTTCATCAAGCCGCTGGCCTTTATTCTGTTTATCTTCTATATCTTCATAAATGCGGCTTTCTACCTGTATCCGGGGCATGACTATCTGGTGCACCTGCTTCTGGCGGCCTTTACCGGAGCTATGATGAATATCTGCGACGGCCTGCTGGACAGCTGGGTTTTAGAGTCTGACAGCGAATGCAACAGCCATTACGGCACGATCCGGGCCCAGGGTTCGCTGGGCTGGGCGGTCGGCTCGCCGCTGGCGGCTTTTATTGTCAGCCAGTTTGGCTATAAGGGCTTATCATGGGGCTTTGCGTCCGTCTGTCTGATCATTCTGCTGATTGCCCTGCTGATTCCCGATGCCCAGAAAAAGGGCAGCGCGACCCCGCTCAAATTCAGTGATACCCGACAGCTGCTGAAAAACCAGCGCTACCGGCTGGCGATTGCCATTCTGTTTTTCATCTTTCTGATCGGCGATATGTGCAACTATGCCGTCATTGACAAACTGACCATTCTCAAGGCGACGGATATGCAGATCAGCTGGTACTGGACGCTGCAGGCCATTGTGGAACTGCCGATGTTTTTTGCCGGGGACTTCTTAAACAAGAAATTCGGTCTGCTGGACATGCTGAAGGTGGCGGCCCTGGCTTTAGGAATCCGCTATGTGCTGTATGGCTTTGCGGCCAATGCCACCCAGATGATTCTGCTGAGCCTGCTGCAGTTTTTCAGTTTCGGCCTGCAGATGGTGGCCGCCAAGCGGATTATTGACGAACAGACACCGGCTTATCTCAAGTCCAGCGGTCAGCAGACCGCCTTGGCCCTGTATTCCAGCGGCTCGCTTTTAGCAGCCCCGCTGCTGTCAGGCGTCCTGGAGACCGTATTCGGCATCAACACTGCTTTAATCATCATCGGTCTTATTGCGGTTATTCCCCTGAGCCTGCTGGCTGTCTACAAGAAACTGCCGGCCGGTACTTCCCGCTGAAATACTGCCGGAAGCTGTAAATTGCCGTTTGTGTCATTCTTGAAGCGGTATAGGCCGTCTTTACGGGTTTGGGTTTGCCTGAAAGTGAGTGTAAGCGGTACAATAAAAGGGCAGAAGACGGCTATTAATATAAATAACAGAAAGGAACTTGTGATAATGTTCAAAATCATTTCTAAAGAGGCGCTCAACCCGACTGTCGGCAAGATGGTTATCGAGGCGCCGCTGGTTGCCGGCAAAGCCAAGCCCGGCCAGTTTATAATCCTGCGGGTTGATGAAAACGGCGAGCGGATTCCGCTGACTATCGCTGAAAGCGACAGTGAAGCCGGAACGGTCACCATTATCTACCAGATCGTCGGAGCGACGACGTTCCTTCTCGATCAGAAGAAAGCCGGGGAAAGTCTGGCTGACTTTGTCGGTCCGCTGGGTACGCCTTCGCATCTTGACGGCCTGCATAAAGTGGCCATCGTCGGCGGCGGAGTGGGCTGTGCCATTGCCCTGCCTTTAGCCAAGCAGCTGCATAAGCAGGGCTGTGAGGTTGCGGCCATTACCGGTTTCAGGAACAAGGACCTCATTATCCTGGAAGATGAATTCCGCCAGGCCAGCAGCCAGCTGACCGTGATGACGGATGACGGTTCCAACGGCAACAAAGGTCTGGTCACCCAGGCCCTGCAGAAACTGATTGATGACGGCCAGCAGTTTGATGAAGTCATCGCCATCGGCCCGCTGGTCATGATGAAGTTTGTCTGCCAGCTGACGGCAAAATACAATATCAAAACAGTTGTCAGCATGAATCCGATCATGATCGACGGCACCGGTATGTGCGGCTGCTGCCGGCTGAGTGTTGGCGGCAAGATGAAGTTTGCCTGCGTCGACGGACCGGATTTTGACGGTCACCAGGTCGATTTTGACCAGACCATCGCCCGCAGCCGGGCTTATAAAGATTATGAGCGGCATGCCTACGAAGCGGCCTGCCATCTGTTCAATAAGGAGGTCGCCTGATTATGAACACCAGCAATGTTAAAAACGAAATGCCGGTTCAGCCGGCCGAAATAAGAGCGCACAACTTTGATGAAGTGGCGTTAGGCTATACCGAAGAAATGGCTTTAAGTGAGGCTGACCGCTGCATCAACTGCCGCAACAAGCCCTGCGTTTCCGGCTGTTCGGTCGGCATTGATATTCCGGCCTTCATCCAGCATGTCAAGAATAAAGAGTATCAGCAGGCCTACGATGTCATTGCCCAGGCCAGTTGTCTGCCGGCGGTCTGCGGCCGGGTCTGCCCGCAGGAAAGCCAGTGTGAGAAAAACTGCACCCGGGGCATTAAGGGCGAAGCAGTGGCCATCGGCCGGCTGGAGCGCTTTGTGGCCGACTGGCACAATGCCCAGAATGAACCGGTTAAAAAAGCCCTGCCCAACGCGGTAAAAGTGGCGGTCATCGGGTCAGGCCCATCCGGGCTGACCTGTGCCGGCGAATTAGCCAAATGGGGCTATGAAGTAACCATATATGAAGCTCTGCATCAGGCCGGCGGCGTGCTGACTTACGGCATTCCGGCTTTCCGTCTGCCTAAGGATATTGTTGACAGGGAAGTTGAAGCCCTGAAGCAGAAGGGCGTAGCGGTGGTTACCGATGCCGTTATCGGCCGGTCGGCGACCATTGAAGATCTGTTCGCCCAGGGCTGCCGGGCTGTCTACATCGGCACCGGCGCCGGTCTGCCGATGTTCATGAACATTCCCGGGGAGGAATACAACGGTGTTTTATCGGCCAACGAATTTCTGACCCGCATCAATCTGATGAAGGGCTATCAGAAGGACAGCGCGACGCCGGTTCATGTCGGCCGTAAAGTCGCCGTTGTCGGCGGCGGCAATGTGGCTATGGATGCCGCCCGCTGCGCTCTGCGGATGGGAGCGGATGAAGTCCATATTGTCTACCGGCGCTCCATGGAAGAACTGCCGGCCCGTAAAGAAGAAGTAGAGCATGCCCGTCAGGAAGGCATCCGGTTTGATCTTTTGATTAACCCGGTCGAAATCTGCGGGGATGAGCAATACAATGTCAGCGGCATGAAATGCATTAAGATGGAATTAGGACAGCCGGATGAATCCGGCCGGCGCCGGCCCAAGGCCGTTGCAGGCAGTGAATTCATGATGGATGTCGATATGGTCATCATGGCGCTGGGCACCCGCCCCAACCCGCTGCTGACCCAGACAACCGCCGGCCTGCAGGTCAATGACCACGGCTGCCTGATTGTTTCCGACACGGAAGAAACAACGCTGGCCAATGTGTTTGCCGGCGGCGATGCGGTAACCGGATCAGCTACGGTTATCAAAGCCATGGGGGCCGGCAAAGCGGCCGCCGCGGCTATCAACGCCCGGCTCAAGGCCCGCTGAAGATACTGATAATACACTTAAGAGAACGGCAGCGCTGCCGTTTTCTTTTTGTTGCAGCCGTTATCGCTTCATTTACTGCTTCATTTATTGCTTCATGGAATAGCCGAGACAGAGGTGCTGATAATGATAGAAAATGAACATAATGAATTTAAGGAAGTTTTAAATGATAAATTTGAAAAAGAAGTCATCGCTTTTTTAAATTCAAAAGGCGGCGGCAGTATTTACATTGGCGTTTCTGACAGCGGTACGGTTGTCGGAGTGCCTGATGTTGATGAAACCGAACTGAAAATAAAAGACCGTCTGAAGAACAAAATCAAACCGTCAGCGCTGGGCTTATTTGACATAATTAAGCTAAAAAAGGGGGATCGGCAGTATATTCAGGTAATGGTCTCTTCCGGAAATCAGAAGCCTTATTATCTGAGCCGTTTGGGAATGTCTCCGGAAGGGACATTTATAAGAATTGGTACAGCGGTTGAAAAAATGCCGGAAGATATGATTTTTGCTCTATATCAGAAGAGGAACAAGATTACTCTTTCTACTAAGACGTCGCCCCGTCAGGATCTGCATTTTTCAGCCTTGGAAATCTATTATCGCAATAAAGGCTGCGAAATAGGGCCTAATTTATATCAGCAGTTCGGCCTATACAGCGCAGATGGTTTGTATAACTATCTGGCTTATCTTCTGGCCGACGAAAACGGACTGCCCTTTCAATTTGCTAAATACCGGGGCAACGATGTGTTCGATCTTACCGCAAGGGCCGAATTTATCAATCAGTCTGTCATAACTTCGGTTGATCAGGTTCTGCAGAGAATGCAGGCTGAAAACTGCATTTATACCAGAATAACCGGCAGCCAGCGCCAGGAAGTCAGACGCTTTGATGGTATTGCCATGCGGGAAGTGATAATTAATGCCTTTGTTCATAATAACTATGTTGACGGCGGTCTGCCGAAATTCGAGGTGTTCGACAGCTATGCTGAGATATCTTCTTTTGGCGGCCTGCCGGATAATTACAGTGAAGAAGATTTCTTCAGAGGTTTTTCACTGTCGGTGAATCCGCAACTGATGCGAGTGTTTCATGATCTGGGACTGGTGGAGTTTTTGGGAACCGGAATAAGAAGGGTTTTGCGTGTATATGACAGAAACGTCTTCAGCTTCTCTAAAAACTTTATCAAAGTGAGAATCCCTTTTGCCGGCGGTCCAAACGGGGGAACAAATGAATTGGATGAGACCGGTTCAAAAAGGCTGAATGAGAAGATACTGGAAAAGTTAAAAGAGAATCCGTCCTTAAGCCGCCGTGAATTAGCCAAGATGCTTCAGGTGTCGGAGAGTACGATATACCGGGCCATAAAGCAGCTTGTCAGTCAGGGCTGTCTGATTCATCAGGGTTCTAATAAGACCGGTTACTGGCAGCAGAAATAATCAGACTAATACAAAATAAAATTATATAAGATAAAAAGCGGCCCTTGGGCCGGCCAGAAGAGTTGGGTTTGAAACATATAATTAAAGGACACAATAGGAGGGAAAAACAACTTCCGGCGGTTTTTTGTCCGCCTGTTATTATAAAAAGGAGGAAAAGCCGGCATTTTGATGCGGTCTTTGCCAAGGGCAGAGGGATATATGGTATAAAAGAGATAGTTTGTCTTTAAAAGGACGTTAAAAGGAGTGCGGCGGTGAATCTAGTAAAAAGACTGTTCGGGTGGCAGGGCATGCTTAAGGAAAGCGAAATTGAAGGCCCGATACCCTCCAACCGGCAGATTTACCGGAAAACACTGGCCATGGCCTGGCCCAGCGCTTTGGAAATGGTGCTGATTGCCTTGATCGGAGCGGTTGACACTGCTATGGTCGGCACCCTTAACAAGGAAGCTATCTCGGCTGTCGGCATCTGCACCCAGCCCCGCTATATGATCCTGGCCCCAATATTTGCCCTGAATATCGGGGTGACGGTTCTGGTAGCCCGGCGCCGGGGTGAAAAGAAGCAGGCCGAAGCCAATTCCTATCTGAACAGTTCGCTGGCTGTCTGTGCTTTGGCAGCGGTCATCCTGTCAGTTCTGGGCATCATCTTTGCCGAGCCGTTTCTGCGGCTGGCCGGCGCCGGAGATGACTACATTGATCTGGCTGTTCTCTACTTCCGGATTACTGAATTCGGCAACATCTTTTACTCCATAAGCCTGACTATTTCGGCCGGTCAGCGGGGCATCGGCAACACCCGCATCAGTATGATTACCAATCTGGCGGCCAATATTATCAATCTAATTTTCAATGCCCTGCTGATCAACGGCCTTTACGGCTTTCCCAAACTGGGTGTACAAGGGGCCGCGATTGCCACAGCGATTGGCAATATTGTGGCCTGTCTGATTGCCATTATATCGGTGCTGGGCAAAAAGGGCTACCTGCATCTGCACCTTGCCGGCATCATTAAGCCGAGCCGGTCGGATCTGAATGATATCTGGCAGATTTCCCGGCATTCCCTGGTAGAGCAGGTCTTTATGCGGATTGGCTTTTTTGTCTATTCCAAAGCTGTTGCTTCTTTAGGCACGGTCAGCTATTCAGCCCATCAGGTCTGCATGAATATCATGAATATCACATTCTCTTTTGGCGACGGCCTGCAGGTGGCCAACACCTCCCTGGTCGGCCAGTCAATGGGCCAGCGGCGAATCGACATGGCCCAGATCTATACCGGAGTGGCCAAGCGGATCGGCATGGTTATCGCCATTGTCATTGCCATAGTGATTGCCGTCTTTTCCACCCAGATTACCGAACTGTTCACAAATGACGCCGAAGTTATTGCGGCCTCAACTATTCCGCTGGTGATCCTGTCGGTTACCGTGCTCTTCCAGATTCCCCAGGTAATTGTCATCGGCGCCCTGCGGGGAGCCGGTGATGTCAAATTTGTGGCAGCCCTGATGCTGATCAGTGTCACGATCATCCGGCCCGGTCTGGCTTATCTATTGGCGTATCCGTGCGGACTGGGTCTGCTGGGGGCCTGGATTGGTCTGCTGGTTGACCAGATTACCCGCAATCTTGTTTCCAACAGCCGGCTAAAGAAGGGCAGCTGGAAGCGCATTGCGGTTTAAAGAACTTAATTAAAAAAGAAAGAGAGATTTTCAAATGAGAAAGATATTGCTGCTGAGCCATGGCGGCATGGCCAAAGGACTGCTTAATTCGCTGCAGCTGTTTATCGGGGAGAAAGAAAACTACAGTGCCATCAGTGCCTACGTGGATGACTGTGATCCTAAGGCTGACTTGGCCCGCTTCTGGGAGCAGACGGCGACTGATGATCAGGTGCTGATATTCACGGATATCATGGGCGGCAGCGTCAATCAGCTTGTCATTCCCCAGCTGAGCCGGCCGGACACCTTTATCTTTTCCGGCATGAATCTGCCGATGCTTATCCAGGCCAGCTGCCTGCCGCCGGATGCTTCAGCGGAAGAAATCAAGGCCCTAGAGAAAGCCGGCAAAGACGGAGCCGTCTGCATGAACGATTATAAATTTGAATCATTTGGCGATCAGGACGAATAAATAATCAGCCAATTATGTCAGCCACAGCCGCTTTATCCTGAAGCGGTTTTTTTGTCCGCCCGGTTATCAAATGGCGTCAACCTAAAGTAAACAATAAGGTGCTTTTTAGTTACAGTGATTGCCGCAATGACCGTAAATCGGGCTTGTTTTGACTGAAAGCGCTGTCAGAAAAGCGCAAAATCAAGCCATTTCCTTTTATGCCATTCTGTGATTCTAGTCGGTAGAATCTTTAATAGAAACCAGGATATTGGTGAGAGAAAGGAGGAGCTATGAACAGCTACGAAACAGAAAACGGCATTATCGATGTCCGCATTGATGATCGGATGATTCACGGAATCGTCGCTACCCAGTGGATTCCCGAACTCAAGGCCACCCGGGCTATGGTTATAAACGAGAGCGTTTCCCACAATGATATGATCCGCTCCACAATTAAAATGGCCACTCCGGTCGGAGTTGCCCTGTCATGTATCTCGCCCAGCAAGGCGATTGAAAATTTCGGGGTCAATAAATATGCCGGTCAGCGGGTCTTTGTTGTCGGCCGGCAGATTCAGGACATCTATGAGATCTTCAAAGGCGGCGTCAAGTTCAAGCGGCTCAACCTGGGTGATGTCACCCAGAATCTGCATCCGACTTTGGTTTTAGCCAAGACGGTGCGGATTAATGATGATGAAAAGCAGATGCTGAGAGAAATGCGGGATGCCGGTATCGAAATTGACTGCCAGTTCCGCACGGAAGATCCTATTACGCATTGCACAACTATTCTGGATTAAAAGTTTGCTGAACAAGGAAAAAAGAAAAGGAGAGGTGTACATATGTTTACATTTATGCAGATCCTGTTAAGCTGCCTGTTCGTGTTCGTAATGTCACTGGTTGGCTGGAGCGCGCAGGTTTTCGCTTACGGGGTACAGGTATTGTATGGCTTTGTGATCGGTCTGATCATGGGCGATGTGACCACCGGACTTACTGTCGGCGGCACGATGTGTCTGATGGGTCTGGGTATCGGCGGCTACGGCGGATCTTCTGTTCCGGATTATGCTTTGGGAACAACCGTCGGCACGCTGTTTGCCATCTCATCCGGCAGCGGTATTGAAGCCGGTCTGGCTGTCGGTATTCCGGTTGCCACTTTAGGAACCGAGTTTGACGTTTTAATGAAGATGATGGGTTCACTGTTCATCCATCGCGAGATGGCCTGCAGTGAGAAATGCGACTGGAAGGGCATGACCTTCTGGGTCTGGGGCTGGATGATCGCCCGTTCCCTGCTTTATACCCTGCCGGTGCTGCTAGTTATGACTGTCGGCTCCCACTTTATCAACTCGATGATAGCGGCTATTCCTGGCTGGCTGATGAACGGCCTGTCAGTCTGCGCCGGTCTGCTGCCTGGATTGGGCTTTGCGATTCTGATGAAGTATCTGCCGGTCAAAAAATGGGGCATCTTCCTGGTCTTCGGCTTTGTGCTGTATGCCTATGCCAATCTGCCGATGCTGGCCATTGCCTGTCTGGCAGCCGTAGTTGCCTACATAATCTATCTGTATCTGGAGAATAACGACAAAATGGCGGCTATTCAGCAGAATGCCGTTAAGGGAGGAGCTAACGAAGATGAGTAACAACAATTCCGTTCTGACCAAAAAAGATCTATCGCAGGTTCTGCACAGATACATCTGGACCCGGCAGGCACCGTTCAACTATGAAACAATGCAGTCGGGCGGCTGGGTCTGGTCCATTCATCCGGCCATGAAGAAGATTTATGGCGATGACGAAGTTCTCAGAGAAAAATACAGAAGCCATTTCAAATTCTATAATACGCATCCCTGGTGCGGCAACCTGGTGCTGGGAGCCTGCCTGGCCATTGAGTCAAGCAAGAGCGATGATGCCACCTTTACAGCTGTTGAGTTAAGAACTGCTCTGATGGGCCCGCTGGCCGGTATCGGCGATGCCATCATCTGGGTTCTGTTCCCGACTATCTTCGGGGCTATTGCCGCCTATCAGGCTTTAGCCGGCAACATCTTCGGCTGGGTCATTGCCGAAGCAGTCCAACTGGTGATCTGGTTTACTTTCAACAGACTGTTCTATGTTGCTTATGACCAGGGTGTTTCCTTTGTTACTAACCGGACGGCCCAGCTGCATAATCTGACTGAAGTCGCCTCCATCGTCGGCATTACCGTCGTCGGTGCGCTGGTGGCTTCTACGGTCAATGTCAAATTCGGCCTGACCTTCACTATCGGGGAAGTCTCCCAGAATCTGAATGATCTGCTGAACACCATTGTCCCTCATTTTGGCAACGTTGTGGCTGTCGCCCTGATTTATTGGGGCCTGGGTCTGAAAAAGATGACTTCAACCAAGATGATTTGGATTATTATTGCAGTAGGTATTCTGTTAGGCGCTATCGGCTTTTTAGCTTAACAGCAAGTTTAGCGGCCGGGCAGACATACCTAAACGATATGTCTGCCCGGCTTTTTTGTTCAAACAGACACCAGGAGGTATGCCGTGATGACTCCCGATTACCGACAGCGCTGCCAGACTTTCAGCCAGTGGCTGGCATCCAACCAGCAGAAAATTTCAGCCCTGCTTGATGAAGGCAGTTTTGAAAAGGCGGCGGCGGTCATGCACCAGCATTTAGAACCGGTCATCGGGCAGGCCATCTTCCGGCTTTACAAGCCTGCGGCGGAAAAGCGGTATATTCTGGAATTCAATGCCGGCAGTGACGGCAGCAAGTTTGTGCTGTTCAAGTATCTGTGCGATCAGATGGATCCCTGTCTGAAGGGGCTGTGGAATTTTAACTATTACCATCATGCCTATAAGGGAGTTTTGGAATACAAGCAGCGCCAGTTTGACGGCCATGCGATGAAGGTATCGGTCAGTGTGGATAAGAAAAGAAAAAGGTTCGATGTTGATTTTTCCAATCAAAAACATTTTGCCGGTTTTGTTCCGGCTGATACTTATACGGTTTTATTCCTGCTGCTGCAGGATTATATCGGTGAACTGGCCACCGAAGCCTATATCGGCAGAATCGGGCTGCTGACCCGGCTGGGGCGTCTGCTGCACCAAGGTCAGATCATGGCTTTAGATGAGCTGGACAGTTATATGCTCAACGCCTGTGCTGCCAGCAGCTGGACGCTGCCCAAAGACATTACTTTGGTGGCTGACAGTTATGAGACGGCCGCCCGGTCAAATGAAGTGCGCAAGGATATTTACCAGGGGACTTCCTACTGCCTTGATCTGCTCAATGACCAGCAGCAGGCCAATCACTATAAAACCGCCTACGTCATTTCATGCGGCGTCGGTTACTATTCTCTGGTTTTCAAGCGGACAGTCGGCAATAATGCGGCTGACCAGGCTTTGCGCGATACCATGGAAAGAAGGCTGACGGAACTGCTGGCCGGTCAGGGAGCGGTGGTCAACAGCGCCCGCGGCCGGCATTATGAGTACCTTGATTACTTCCTTTTTGATCAGACCCTGCAGCCGCAGGTTGAAAAGCTGATCTATGACTATGATAAAAAGTTTCAGTGTGTTGATCTGCAGAAGGAATTCGGCAGCCTTGACTGATAGCCTACTAAAAGCGGTCCGAGCCGCTTTTTGTTCAACGTTGGTTTTTCCGGCTGGCAGCATACTGCTGACGGGTCAGCACCAGATGGGTCAGCGGCCCGGTCTGGGATACAACTGTAAAACCGGCCGCAAGATGAATCTTAAGAGCTGCGATGCGGCTGACTTCAAAATCGTTATGCAGTTCGGCAATGGCCATCTGCTCAAAGGCCTGCTTCAGCAGCAGGTCCAGGGCGACGGCGCCATATCCGCAGTTACGGAACTTATGCTGGATGACTACGCCCATATTATAGAATGAGCCGATGTCATCTCTGCGCAGTACGGTTTCACCGATAAAGATGTTATCCTCATCGCGCCGGATATAGGCATAGAAGCGGTCAGGTCAGGCTGTGACAAAGCGGCGGTACCAGTCCTGCCACTGCGTTTCAAAAAAATCAAGACAGCCGGTGTCATTGTGATAATTAGGGGTTGGCAGAGGGCAGTCCTTATTGCAGGCCATGGTAGACGGATCAGCCAGCAGTTTTTGCCGGTAGCCAAGCTGGCTGACAGCCGGGATATAAAGCGACAGATGATTTGTCATGGCAGACTCTTTTCCCGTTTATTTTATCGTTTTTCGGGCCTGATTGAAAGGAGCAGTCATTAGCCCCGGCCGGGCTAATATGCTAAAATATGAATATGGCAGAACAGCTGAACCGGATTCAGATCAAAATAGTTGAATTGATGCGGGACCGCCAGCAGCGGCTGAGTTCCGGTTTTTTTTGCCGGCAATCTGGGTTTTTCCAGCAAGACAATCCGCACGATTCTGGCGGACATGCAGGACAAGCTTAAAGAAAACGGGGCAGAACTGGACTGCCGGTCCGGGGCCGGCTATCTTCTGATCGTCAATGACGAAGCCAAGCTGGACAATTACATCAAAGCCTGCGCCTATGATAATCAGACCGACCAGATGATTCCGCTGTTTGAGCAGCGGGCCCACCTGATCGTCCGCTACCTGCTCTGCCAGAAAGAATACAGCCGGATCGAGGATCTGGAATCACTGATGTACCTGAACCGGACGACGGTGCTGAATGACTACAATAATGCCAAAGAGATTCTGGCTGGTTTTGCGATTGAAGTTAAGACCCGCAGCAAGCACGGTCTGTATATCGATGGCAGGGAAGCTGACATCCGGGCCTGCCTGAACTGTGAAAACTACTATTATCAGCGCTGCCAGCTGCAGTTGGCTGAAGACTACGGGACCTTATACCAGATGCCGGAAGAGACAATGTATGCTCTGCAGCAGATTGTGCTGGAAAATGTGGATGCTTATTCCCGCAATGACCTGTCCGACACTGAAATTGCCAGTCTGGCCAGCAGCATTTACATTATGGGCCAGCGCAACAGGCAGGGTTACCGGCTAAGTTATGATGATGATGTCCAGGACCGCTTTTTGGCCCGCAATTCCTATTACACGGCTAAAATTATAACTAAAAAAGCCGCGGAACTGCTCAAGACGGCCTTTTATACCTGCGATGATATTTATATCGCGATCTTCATTATTGCCAACCGCAATATGCTGCAGCCCTCTGATTTCCCCCTCAGGGAGAACTATCTGACCTGCCGCGAGATGGCGTTTGCGGTTTCAAACTACCTGCACGATATCAACGATTTTGATTATATCGGCAAAGATATGGAACTGATTGATACTATCAGCATGAATCTGCTGCAGATAAGCATGCGGATGGAGTTTCATCTGCACACTAACTACCGGCTGTCCGGTCTTCCGCTGGGTCTGATGGCCCGCAAACTGGCTATTCAGTCGGCCGTATTTCTGGAGGAGCAGTACAAGATTAAACTTGATGCTGATGAAATCTATAAGCTGGCCTGCCTGATTCATCCGGTATTCGGCCGCTATCCCTTCAGTTTCCGGTCAGCCAAGGCTCTGGTGGTTTCCCAGGTAAATAAATCGGTTGCCAAGGGCATGGCCGAAAGACTGCAGCGTAATTTTGGCGGAAAGATTCAGGATTTTGTGCCCTGCAATATCTATGAACTGCATAATCTTGACCTTTCACATTATGATTTTGTCTTTACCTCCGTACCGTCTCAGACCCTGCCTATCATGCCATCTAATATAACCGTCATCAATACCGACGTCTTTTTCAGCGAGAAGGAAAAGCAGCAGATTCGCTGGACTATCGTTCAGCACATTGCTTCCAAGGGCATTTCCAATCATGTCTATATGAATGAGGGAATCAGCATTGAAAACGGTCTGCCGGCTAAGAATAAGGATGAGGTTTTCCGCTATATTGCATCCTATGTTGAAGCCAGATCAGCCACCAAAAAAGGGGTCTATGATTCGCTTTTGAAATCCGAGCGCTATTTTCAGAGCATGGACCTTAACAATGTTGTTTACCTGACGCCTTTGGAAGGGCATACCGCCAAGGTGTTTGTGGGCATCTTCATTTTGAAGAAGGCTATTCAGTGGAAACTGCACAAGGCCCAGATCATTGTCTACTGGGACCGGGGCCTGGTCACATCCGAGGCTAACAATTTTGAAAATGAGTCGCTGCCCCACCTCATAAACATTACCGTTTCAGACGAAACTGTAACCAAGATGCTGCTGGACGGAATGGATCTGGAGCAGCTTAAAAAATATCTGCGGCAGTATAACGAGCAGATTCTGCTCAACGGCCGCAGCTTTAACTGATTATTCAGCAGGCCTTGTCGGCCGTGTATTTTATATTGCCCTGCAAACCGTCCAGACGGTTTTCTTTTTCGTCAATGGCTTCAGCGATAAAGAACTTGATGCCGTGGGTCACAATGGTCTGACCGCAGGCATGGCCGTTCAGGATATCATCACAGCAGCCGATGACATTGTCCAGCAGCTGCTTCGGTGATTCAAAAGTGCCGTGGTTGCGGATGACGGTATCATATTCGTCTTCATGCTGCTTGATTGCCAGCAGGCTTTTCCGGTAAGCGGACACACAGGAGGAGTGCTCTCCAAACAGCAGCACGCCGACACCGCAGCCGTCTCCGAAAACGATTGTTCTCTCTTCTTTGATCAAAGCCATCATCATTCCCTGGGTATGGCCATGGCACAGCAGCATTTTTACGGTACAGCCGCCCAGATCAAATTCCTGACCATCCGCAATATCCTTGATCGGCTGGCTGATGTCGGGTGCATATTCACTCTCGGCGATGCCAGCGCATCTGGGATCCTGACCGAAAGACTGCAGCCGGTTAGCCCGGCTGGCGGATTCGCTGAGCAGAGCCATGTCGTTATGATTCATATATATTTCATCAAAATAGACCGCGCCGGGCGCATGATCAATATGACCGTGGGTCAGAATGACAAAAACAGGCTTATCGGTCAAAGTCTGCGCATACTGCCGTATATTGCCGAAACCATCGCAGGTATCAATTAAAACGGCTTTTTCATTTCCGATGACCAGGTAGCAGCAGACATCCAGAAAATCGATAATGCGGATAATCCGGGGTGACAGAATTTGGTGATGATAGTAATTCATATGACAATTCCTCCATTGAAAGTATAGCTGACGGCATCTGCCGATGCCATCAACAATATGACCATAAAATGGCGGAAATCGGCTGACTCTTTTTAGCAATAAAAAAACAGGGCTGTCAGCCAGCCCTGTCAGAGGAATATTACGATAGCTGCTTCAGCAGAAAAGCGGCGGCTCCGACCAGATTGGCATCATTGCCCAGGGCGGCCGCTTTGACCGTGGGGGCCGGAATCTGGCTGAAGCGGATGGCTTTGCGGATGGCATCCAGCTGGTTTTGAATGGCCTTAAGCAGCGCCGGGCGGGCACTGATACCGCCGGCAATAACGAAGCATTCCGGATCAACGACAGACTGCAGCTGCATGATCAGCTGGGCAATCCGGAAGGCATAGGTGTCCAGACCCTTCTGGGCATCTTTATTGCCTTCTTCAATCCACTGGAAGATGGTGTAGCCGTTGATACCAGCACTGTCTTTTTTATTCATGGCGGTCAGGACATCGTTTTTTAGGGCCGGCCAGCCGCATACCCCGCCGACGGCCGAGCTGATGGAGAAAGGCTTTTCGGTATTGGTGCTCAGAAAGCTGAATTCGCCGGCAAAACTATGGAAGCCTTCAAGAATGCTGCCGTTGATGATAATGCCGCCGCCGACGCCGGTTCCCAAAGCCAGAACCACTCCGCTGGAAACACCTTTCAGAACGCCGGCTTCATATTCACCCAGTACGCCGCACTTGCCGTCATTAAGCACCGCCACGGGCAGCTGGCATCTTTCCCTGACCTGTTTTCCCAAAGGGGCCCTGTCAAGAAAATAACAGTTGCCGCCGCCATAGACGGTGCCGTCGGGATCATCCATCTTAACCGTGCCGGGCACGCTGATTCCGATGCCGCCGCAATCCTGGTTTTCTTTAGCCAGCTGTTCAATTGCATCAACCATTTTAGCTGTGCTTTTAATATTGTTGGCCGACCGGCCCTGCTTGATTATCTGCAGCTCTTCATCAATCAGAGCCCACTTTATTTCCGTGCCGCCGATATCGACAGCCAGATATGTTTTCCGGTTCATGTTTGACTCCTTTCAGCCGGCATTAAGGCCGGCTTTATGCCTATCTGCGGATCAATCGAAAATCTGAACCGCTATTTCAAGACTTCCTGCATGCGCCGGGCCGTTTCGGCCATCAGGTCTTCTGCCTGCGGCATGACGCCAATCTGATCGGCAAAGCCATGACTTAAGCCGCGGTAGATGATGGTTTTCAGATCCATGCCGGCGGCTGTCGCCGTTTGGGCATAGGCAAAATCTTCAAAGGCCAGCATGTCATGCTCGCCGAACGCCAGCAAAGCCGGGGTCGGATTGTGGAAGTCATCCAGCAGCGGGGATACGTATATGCAGTCAGGCGCAACGCTGTTCTGCAGATAGACATCGTTGAGCAGGCTGCCATTGCCATTAAGCAGACCGCCCATCAGATTAAAGACGGCATTTAAAACTTTGGCATGCTTGCGGGAAGTATGGTACAGGCTGTTGTCAACACCCTTGTAATAAGCTGTTTTCTGACCGGCAATGTTGACGGAAGAATAGATCAGCACCTGCAGCTTAATCATGCCGGTATTGTCATCGCGGTCCTTCAGGGCCAGTCCGGCGGCCAGATTGCCGCCGGCGCTGTCGCCGCCTACCGCAATCTTATTCTTATCAGCGCCGTACTGGCCGGCGTGGTCATAGATATACTTAACGGCGGCCCAGCAGTCATCAAAAGGCTGGGGATAATGGTTTTCCGGGCAGAGCCGGTAGCCGACATTCAGACAGACACAGTCCAGATCAGTCACCAGCAGTTCGCACATCTGTTCGACGATATCCATGCCGCCGCCAAAAAAGCCGCCGCCGTGGATATAGACCATCACCGGCAAATTCTGGCCGGCTGACTGCCGGCGGTAAATCCGGACCGGGACGGCATAGTCGTCAGCGCTGGGCACGGTGATTTCTTCTTTATGAAGGCCTTCCGTCACGAGGATTTCACCCTTATACTCGCCAAACATCTTGCGCAGCGGCATGATCTGCTCCAGCACCGTTGCGTCCTTTTTGGGCTTGGGCATGAAATGGGCTAGAAACGGTAGTTTCTTCATGGACTGGTAGAGCCGGGGATCCATGTCCCCGTCATCCCCGCCTTCCGGAATCGGTTTTACCAAAACCTTTACACCTTCATATTCAACAGTACAGGCCTTCCGGTTCATTGCCTCAATTATTGCCGGATCATATTTTCTGGGCATATTATCCTCCTGTAGATAATCTTCTTTAGATATACGATATCACAAAAAAAGTTTTGATAAAACGGCGGCCGGTCTGATTCCGGCGGCAAAAAGCATAATGGATATTCTCTTAGGGGTTTATTCCGTGCTATGATACGGATGAAAAGAAAAGGCAGCCCGCAAAATGGATTATCAAAACATCTTAATGAGCAAGAACGGCCTGGCCGTTAAAAGCATTGCCAAAGAATTTTTAATCTGCGCGGTTTTGGCTAAGACCCCGACTGTCACCGAGCTGAGCGAAAAGCTGCAGATCTCGCGGGGAACAGTGCAGTCGGCCATCCGCACCCTGCAGGACAATGAGGCTATCCATATCACCAGCCGGGGTTATCTGGGTTCCTTTCTGACGCAGAAGAACGACCACATCCTTTTAGAGTTTGCCGGCATTGAAATGCTGGTCGGGGCCATGCCGCTGCCATATTCAAAAAAATACGAAGGCCTGGCCACCGGTCTTATCAGTGAAATGGAAAACAAGGATGAGATTCCGGTCAGCCTGTCTTATATGCGGGGAGCCAAAAACCGGATCGCCATGGTTTTGGAAAACCGCTATGATTTTGCGGTTGTCTCTAAATATGCGGCCAAAAAGTATATCCGTCAGCATGCCGACAGCATCGACATCGTCTGTGAATTCGGCATCGGCACATACTGCTCGTCGCATGTAATCATTTTCCATAATCCGGCCGACAGCGCCATCAAAGACGGCATGCGGATCGGCATTGATGCCGATTCCATTGACCAGAGCGATATGACGCACAATGCCTGCCGCGGCAAAACAGTCCAGTACTGTCCGGTGGAGTACAACCGGCTGCTGTCACTGGTTCAGAGCGGGGATCTGGATGCGACGGTTTGGAATGAGGATGAGATAATCGAGAAAATGAGTGATGTGCACTGCGTGCCGGTTTCTTACGGCAAATCAGAAGATACCAATGCCGTCATTATTACCAAAAAAGACGAGCCGATCATTGGCCTTTTGCTGAAGCGGATAATTGACCGGGATGAAATACTGCGCATCCAGCACAGCGTTGAAACCGGCCAGCGCATTCCCAGCTATTAGAATAATCAGCGCCCAGCCGGCCGGTCGGGAGCTGCTGCCTGTTGCTAAACGCCTTTGGGCGTTTTTTTGCGGTCAGGGGCGCTTTATTTTTTCAAGGCATTGACAAGTCAGCCCGGGCAAACTATTATAAGGGCAGGAACAATATACAAAATTTTGAATATTATGCTGAAACAGCGCGTTAAACTTCTTCAGACGGCCGGGGTTATCGATGATGATGTGGCGGAGTATACCAATCAGATCATTGATTTTTTGACTGCCGCGGATTATGACCAGCGCAAAATGGAAGTATTCACCACCCACCTGGCCATGGCCAGCCAGCGGATAAAAAACAATGAGCCGGCCGGTCAGCTGGGTGCTGATATCTGGCAGCAGGTTGTCAGATCGCCATATTACCAGAATGCGGCCGTGCTGTTTGAACAGATCAGCCAGCCGGCGCCGGTGGTTTTTCCGGAAAGTGAGAAGCAGTTTATGATCATGCATCTGTGCAATCTGATGAACAGGGAGGGCTGAAACAGACAATGCTGAAAATCGTTATTGGAGGCCAGCTGGCCAAGGAAGAGATTTTGAAAGCCGCCGAAGAAACAGCCGCCGGCCGGATTGAATGCCGGGTAATGGGCGATATTGAAGCGGCCATGGAGATTAAAAGCGGCACCGCAGATCTGTATCTGGGAGCCTGCGATACCGGCGGCGGCGGAGCGCTGGCGATGGCCATTGCCATCATCGGCTACGGTAAATGCCTGACCGTCAGCATGCCGGGACGGATGCTTGGCGAAGAAGAAATATGCAAGGGAATTGATGAGGGCAAGCAGGCCTTTGGCATGGTGCCTGAAGATATAAAGCGGGTCGTACCCGTCATCATCAATCATTATCTGGAAAAGGATGCGGAGGTGACCGGCTGAGACATTGGGCGGCAGGAAATCATAAAGCAGGAAAAAAGAAAAGGGGATTAACAATATGCTACGTTATATTATTATCTTTTTAGCGGGTGCCATGGGCGCCTTCGAAGCTAACCGCGGCATCGCTGTCTTCAACGATGCAGTCAGGCCGATTGTACCGGAGTACCGCGAGGGGCGGTTGAAACACGGTGAATTTTTGGCCACGACGTTTGGCTTGAGTTTTGGTCTGGTTATCGGTTTCGGTATTCCGTATTCGCTGATGTACAGCATCATTCTGGTCCACTGCCTGTGGCTGGGCACCGATATCATCGGCATTGCCTTCCCGGCTGACATGAGTGACAAATGGTATAAGAACAACAAGAGTCTGCTGTTCTCCCTGCTGGCAGCTTTAGCCGGCGGCGTTTATGGCGTTCTGCTGCTGAGCGGCCTGCAGTCCGTAGTTGATCTGGCGGCCAAACTGCCGGTCAACATCTTCAATTCCTGGCAGGAGATTTCCAATCCTGTCATCGCCTGCTTCAGCGTCTTCCCGTGCGTGGTTATCGCTATGGATTACGGCTGGAAGAAGGGACTTGGCTCATTAGGCATTGTGGTATTAATCAGATCCATCATGGAAATTGTCAATTCCGGCATCGCCGATGGCATCACCATGCTGGCCGGTCTGATTATTGTTATGATTTTTGCCGGTCTCGACAAGAGTCAGAAGAGCACCAATCTTTCCACTGTTTTTGCTGACCGCATCGGCAACATCCGCAAGAATATCGGCTGGATTGCCGCGATGGGCGCCATTTACGGCGTGGCCTGCAATATCGGTCTGCTGATGGAAGGCCCGCAGTCGCTGATTGCCGTAGGTGAAGGCAACATCAGTTCGGCTATTCCCATTACGATCGCCCGGGCGCTCAGTTTTATTCCTCTGAAGGGTTTAACAAGCATCATGACCGGAACCTTTGTTACTGACGGTATCGGCTTTACGGCCACGGTCGGTCTGCTGGCTCCCAATGCCATTGTGGCCGCCATTCTGGGTGCTCTGACCATGTCGCTGGAAGCTTTCGGTCTGGTCTGGATTGCCAAGCTGTTTGACAAGTTCCCGGCTTTCAAGAAGCTGGGTGATGATATGCGGGTTGCGATGACAAAACTGCTGGAAGTTGCTCTGCTGGTCGGCTCCATGTATGCTGCCGAAGGCATGGCTCCCGGCTATGGCTTCCTGATTGTCTCGGCCTTCTTTGTCATGAATGAGTATTTCAAAAAGCCGATTACCCGTCTGGCCGTCGGCCCGATTGCAATGATCATTGTCGGCGTTGTCATCAATATACTGGCTTTAGTCGGCCTGTATACTGTAGCCTAGCCGTAATCTGATTATCATTTCCTGATATTAGCAGCGGACGTCAATTCTGATTCGGCGGATACGATGATGTATCTAAAAGGATTGACGTCCGTTTCCTTTTATCGGTATCGTATAAAAAGACAGGAGAAAGATCGTTATGAAGACTTATCCTTTACACAGCATCTCCCTGACCCAGGCGGAAGAAAAGCAGTTCGCCCTGGTTGACTGCATCACAAAAGAATTTGCGGGCGCCGCGTCACTCAGCCTGGGTGATTTGGGCTGTACAGCCGGAATCAACAAGCCGCAGACGGCCGCCAAGGCGGAGCGGGTCATTGCGGCTTTCTTCGGCAGTCAGGCCTGCCAGCTGGTGACCGGAGCCGGCACCGGAGCTATCCGGTGGGCCTTGATGGGAGCGGTTAAGCCCAACAGCACTATCCTGGTTCACCAGGCACCCATCTACCCCAGCAGTGAAACCACACTGCAGGGCTTGAATCTGCGGATTGTCCGGGCCGATTTCAATCAAGCTGCCAGTATCACGGCGGCGCTTAAGAGCAACAATATCGATGTAGTCCTTCTGCAGCACACCCGTCAGGTTCCCTCTGACAGCTATCAGCTGGCCGATGTCATAAAGACGATCAAGGCGGAAAAAAACATTCCGGTCATCGTTGATGACAACTATGCCGTGATGAAGGTTGAAAAAATCGGCGTTGAATGCGGTGCTGACATCTCTGCCTTTTCATCCTTTAAACTGCTGGGACCGGAGGGAGTCGGCATTGTTGTGGGCCGAAAGGATATTATTGAACGCATTGATAAAATGAATTACTCCGGCGGTTCTAAAGTCCAGGGCTGGCAGGCAATGGAAGTTCTGCGCGGTCTGGTCAGTGCTCCGGTTCTGCTGGCAGTGCAGGCCGAGCAGAATGAGAAGCTGGTCAAAGAGCTTAAGGCGGCGGCCATTCCCCAGATCAAGGACGCTTTTCTGGCCAACAGCCAGTCCAAGGTTCTGCTGGTGGAATTTAAAGATGATATCGCCGAGGCGGTTTTAGCCCGGGCGGCTGAATTAGGCGCCCTGCCCAATCCGGTGGGCGCCGAATCCAAATATGAGCTGGCTCCGATGTTCTATAAGGTCAGCGGCACTTTCCTGAAGATGGATCCGTCTTTAAAGAAGCGAATGATCCGCATCAATCCCAATCGCGCCGGCGCCGCCACCATTATGCGGATCCTGCGCCAGAGCATTGCCCAGGCCCAGGAATAGAACCCGTTTCAATTTGCGGATTGATACATCAGTTTACCTTAATCTGTGCTATGATATTAGGCGAGCAAGGGGTGAGAATCATGACACTGGTGCTGAGCAGAGAAGAGATCCAAAAGGCCGCTTCTTTAATTATCAGCGGTCAGGTTGTCGCTTTTCCCACCGATACGGTTTACGGCATCGGGGTCCGCTATGATGATCTGGCGGCTGTTGAGCTGATGCGGCAGGCCAAGGGACGCGATCCCCACAAACCTTTTCCCTTAATGGTTGCCGATGTCAGTCAGATGGCAGAAGTGGCCGCTGTTGATTCACGTACCGCTGCCATAGCGGCTCGTTTTATGCCCGGGGCTTTAACCGTTGTACTGAATAAGAAAGACGTCATCAGTGATGAAAGTGTCAATGGTTTCAAAACCGTTGGCATCCGGATCCCTGATGACGATTTTGTATTAGCCCTTCTGCGGCTGACCGGTCCGATGTTTGTGACCAGTGCCAATCTGTCCGATCATCCTGCCGCTAACACCGATGAACAGGTGCTGGCCCAGCTGGACGGCCGGATTGCGGCTGTCGTCACCGGATCCAGCTTTTCCCATGTGGCCTCAACAGTAATTGATTGCACCAAAGAAAAATTAGTCTGTTTAAGAGAAGGCCAGATCAGTCTGGCTGAAATAGAAAAGGAGCTGGCCGAATGAAAGATCCCCAAATCGCCGCCGCCATTAATGCCGAACAGCAGCGGCAGCAGCACAACATCGAACTGATTGCCTCGGAAAACTATGTATCTGATGAAATCCGGGAAGCAATGGGCTCGGTTCTGACTAACAAGTATGCCGAAGGCTATCCGAACCACCGGTACTATGGCGGCTGTGTCAATGTTGACACGGTCGAAGAGATTGCCCGCCAGCGGCTGGCCGCTCTTTTCAAGGCGGACCATGCCAATGTCCAGCCTCATTCCGGTTCCCAGGCCAATATGGCGGTTTACTTTACGGTTCTGCAGCCGGGTGATAAGGTGCTCGGCATGGATTTGACCGCCGGCGGTCATCTGACCCACGGCCATCCGCTGTCTTTCTCCGGCAAGCTGTACCGGTTTGAAGCCTACGGCGTTGATCCTGAAACCGAACGGATTGATTATGATGCCCTGTATGACAAGGCCATGGCCTACCAGCCCAAAATGATTGTGGCCGGAGCCAGTGCCTATTCCCGCTTCATTGACTATGACCGGATCAGACAGATCTGCGATGCCTGCGGGGCCTACATGATGGTGGATATGGCCCATGTGGCCGGCCTGATTGCGGCCGGTCTGCATCCCAATCCCTGCCTGACGGCTGATTTTGTGACCACTACGACCCATAAGACGCTGCGGGGTCCGCGCGGCGGCGCCATTCTGTGCCAGGAAAAATATGCCAAAGATTTGGACCGGGCGGTTTTTCCCGGAGTGCAGGGCGGTCCGCTGGAGCATATCATTGCGGCTAAAGCGGTCTGCTTCTATGAAGCCGCCCAGCCTGAATTCATTGCTTACCAGAAACAGGTTCTGGCCAACTGCCAGGCCCTGTGCGCTTCATTAAAACAGCAGGGTTTCCGTCTGGTCAGCGGGGGCAGCGACAACCACCTGGTTCTGGTTGACGTCAAAGCCAGCACCGGCCTGACCGGCCGGCAGGTCGAGACGCTGCTGGACAGCGTCGGCATTACCGTCAATAAGAACACCATTCCCTTTGACCAGGAAAAGCCGATGCAGACTTCGGGAATCAGACTGGGCACTCCGGCCATGACGACCAGAGGCTGCGATGAAAATGACTTTGCCGCTATCGGCAGTTGGATTGGAACGGTTCTGAAAAACGGCCAGGACAGCCAGACTTTAGATAAAGTGCGCCAGCAGGTCAGCGAATTGACCGACCGGCTGCCGCTTTATAAATAAATGGGAGGAACATTGAAATGGTAAACGTATTGAATCACCCGCTGATTATCCACAAGCTGACTACGATGAGAAAGGTTGAAACCGGAACCAAGGATTTCCGGCAGAATCTGGATGAGATCGCCAGCCTGATGGCTTATGAGATCAGCAAGGATCTGCCTCTGCGGCCGGTTGAAATCACCACTCCGATGGGAGGGTGCACGGGCTATGAACTGGATAAGCCGGTTGTCCTGGTGCCGATTTTAAGAGCCGGCTTAGGCATGGTCGGCGGCATTCAGAATCTGATTCCGACAGCCAAAGTCGGTCATGTCGGCCTGTACCGCGATGAGAAGACTCTGGAGCCGCATGAATACTATGCCAAGTTCCCCAAGGATCTGGACAAGGCCATTGTCATGATTCTGGATCCGATGCTGGCCACCGGCGGCAGTGCCAAGGCGGCCATTGATGTTGTTAAGAAGCATGGCGCCAAGACCATTAAAATGGTCTGTCTGGTCGGCGTTCAGCAGGGCATAGATGTTGTGCAGCAGGCGCATCCGGATGTGGATATCTACCTGGCTGCCAAGGATGACCATCTCAATGAGATTGGCTATATCGTTCCGGGGCTGGGTGATGCCGGCGACCGTATTTTCGGAACCAAGTAAACAGATCAGGAGGAATTAGCGATGGACACCCCTACTTACCGTATCTCTGTAATTGCGGCACTGGCGGCGGCGGCCATCGCTTTTTTCTTTTCTGTTCCGGTGGCGGCCGGCATAATCACAGGCACGGCTTTCTTTGCGGTGTACATGCTGCTGCTGACCAAAGACATCGATGATCAGATTGCCGGCGGTCCCGGCCCGAAATTATTGACAACTTTGGCTAGAATGGTAAGATTATTGGTATTCGCAGTGGCTTTGGCAATTGGCGCTGTGTGGCCTGATTATGTCAATATTTTCGGCATTTTCGGCGGATTGATGGCCTTCAAGATTGTTACAATCATTGATGCCGCCATCAAAAAAGGCTGAAGGGAGGTGACGTTATGGTAGTGCAAAGCACAGTCTGGTATATTCTTCTGATTACGGTTTTAATCATCTTGTTACTGCTGTATATCAATTCAAAGCTTAAAAAGTTTGATCCTTTATCTAAACCCAAAGGTGTTGTGCTGCTGACGATGATACTGGTTCAGTTCATCGATGGCATGCTGATGCAGGAAACCAAAAATAAGAAAGTGACCGACCAGCTGGGACCTTATTTCGGTTCAGTTGCCGTCTATATATTCTTATGTAACATCGCTGGTCTGTTTGCCCTGGAGTGCCCAACGGCCAACTTCTCGGTAACCCTGGCGCTAGCTACGGTTACGGTTGTCATGATTGAAGTTTATGGTATCAGAGCGGTGGGCTTCAAGGCTTATTTCAAGAGCTTGTGCGAGCCGATGGCGCCGTTTCTGGCTTTGAACATTATTGATAAGCTGTCGACATGGGCGTCATTGTCACTGCGTCTGTTCGGTAATATCCTGTCCGGCTCGCTGATCATGGAAATCATCTATCAGATGATGGCCCTGATCTCCTCCAAGATACCGCTTATCGGCAATTTCAATATTGTCGGCATTGTGGTAGCTCCGGCCCTGCATTTCTACTTTGATCTGTTTGCCGGAGTGATGCAGGTTTATATCTTCATAACTTTGTCTATTACCTTTATTGGCAACGCGTTGCCCAAAGAAAGTTGAAAAGGAGAATTAAAAACATGGAAAAAGGTTTAGTTGCAATCGGAGCCGCTTTAGCGGTTATGACCGGCATGCTGACGGCTATCGGCGAAGCCGGTGTCGCCCGGCAGGCTGTTGAGTCTATCGGCAAGAATCCGGATGCGACCGATAAAATACGGTCAATGGCCATTGTCGGCGCGGCTATCTCAGAGACCTGCGCTATTTACGGCATGCTGGTTTCCTTTCTGATCATCTTCGTTTTAGGACAGTAAGGATTAATCATGCATATTACTCTGGATGTTCTGGAAAAACTGATTCCTAACTTCCTGACGTTTGTCACCCAGTTATGTGCAACCGCTGTTCTTTTCTTTGTCATGAAGAAACTGGCCTGGAAACCGGTCAAGCAGATTCTGACCAAAAGAGCCGATTTTGAGCAGCAGCAGCTGGATGATGCCGTTAAGATGAAAGAAGAGACAGCCCGTCTGCAGCAGCAGAGCAAGGCTGACAGCGAGCAGGCCGCCTTACAGGCCCATGCCTATATCGAAGAAGGCAAAATTGAGGGGCAGAAAGTTAAAGACGAACTGATCAGCGAAGGCCGCAGCCAGGCCAAACTGGCTATGGATAAGGCCATGCAGGATATTGACGCCCAGAAGCAGCAGATGCGGGCCGATATGTATAACGATATTGTAGATGTCGCCATGGAAGCTTCCGCTAAAGTATTGAAGCAGAAGACCACTGACGAAGGCGCCGTCGGCCAGAAACAGGCGGTTGAGGACTTTGTTAAGGAAGTAATGAAAAAATGAGTACGGTAACGCAACACAACGCTTTGGTGATGCTGAAACGCGCTGCCGATCAGAAAAAAACCACTCCGTACCGGGTCGGGGCCAATGCCCTGGCTGATACGTTAAAGACGTCGGAAGATCTGAACTGGTATCTGTGCAACCCGCGCATTTCCAAAAGCGAAAAAACTAATGTCATCAATCAGGTATTCAAGCAGCAGCTGGATGCTGATTTTATTGATGCCTTTCTGGATGTCATCAGCGACAGTGCTGATATGCAGCACCCGGAAATCCCCGGCAAGACGCTGAAGGAATTTTTAAATGAAAGCGACGAGGCCGGCCGGGTCAGCCGCGGCACGGTCTATTCGGCCAGTCCGCTGACCGCTGAGCAGGTAACCCAGATCAGCCAGGCCATGAGCCAGCGGCTGGGCAAGAATGTCCAGCTGACGGGCAAAGTCGATACCAAGATGCTGGGCGGCATTAAAGTCGTTGTTGACAACCAGTCTTATGACGGCTCCTACCGCTATAAGCTGGACCAGCTGAAGCAGAGCCTTCTGCGGATAGGCGAGCAGGCTCCCCTGGAGTCCTCGGATATCACCAAACTGATTCAGCAGAAGCTGGATGACTACCAGACCCCGCTGGATACCAAGGATATTTCATCCCTGATAAAACAGCAGCTGGACGGTCTGAACAGCCGCAATGAGCTGGACGATGCCCTGGCCAATACCACCGGCTACGTTTACAGCATTTCTGACAGCATCATCAATATCAAGGGCCTGCGCGAGGCGATGATCGGTGAAATCCTGAAAGTCGGCAGCGCCAGTGCCATGGTAATGAACCTGGAAGAAGACAATGTCGGAGCTGTTCTGCTGAATGAAGACAACAATATAACCGAGGGATCGCCGGTCACGGCAACCCAGCGGATTATGGAAGTTCCGGTCGGTGATGCTTTGATTGGCCGGGTTGTCGACTCTTTGGGCCATCCGCTGGATGCCCTGGGCAAAATTGATACTCGCAAGAGCAGACCGATTGAAAGACTGGCGCCGGGTGTTATCAGCCGCCAGCCGGTCAAACAGCCGCTATTGACGGGACTGAAGATTATTGACTCGATGATTCCTATCGGCCGGGGCCAGCGTGAGCTGATCATCGGCGACCGCCAGACCGGCAAAACGGCCATTGCGGTGGATACCATCATCAATCAGAAGAATAAGAATGTTTACTGCATCTATGTCAGCATCGGCCAGAAAAACGCGACGGTGGCCCGGCTGGTTGAAAAGCTGAAGCAGTTCGGAGCCATGGAATACACCACTGTGGTGGTTAGTTCGGCCGCTGATCTGCCGGCTTTGCAGTATGCGGCACCCTATGCGGGCTGTGCCATCGGCGAGGAATGGATGGAGCAGGGCAAAGATGTCCTGATAGTTTATGATGACCTGTCCAAGCATGCCATTGCCTACCGGACCCTGTCGCTGTTGCTGCACCGGCCGCCGGGACGGGAGGCTTATCCCGGAGATGTTTTCTATCTGCATTCCCGTCTGCTGGAACGCAGCGCCAAGCTTTCCGATGAATTGGGCGGCGGGTCTTTGACCGCTCTGCCAATCGTGGAAACCCAGGCCGGCGATATTTCAGCTTATATTCCCACTAATGTCATTTCCATCACCGACGGCCAGATTTTCCTGTCCACGGCGCTGTTTAATTCTGTTTCAGTGGGAGTTGAGGGTAACACAAAATAAA